>NZ_QUOK01000011.1 GCF_003390325.1 Rhodohalobacter sp. SW132
AATATTATACTCTTATATAAGTGTTAGTTACGCTTTTTCTTCAATTATTTCTAATGCCTTAGCCTGAGGCACTTCTACATATTCCAAGAACTCCATCGAATATGAAGCACGTCCCTGGGTGAGAGACCGAAGATCTGTGGAATAACCAAACATTTCAGCAAGTGGCACACTTGCACGAACAACAGCACCGTCGCCCTGGTTATCCATTTTAGAGATGATTCCTCGTCGTCCGTTAAGGTCACCAATTACATCACCCATATGTTCTTCTGGTGTGATTACCTCAACTTTCATTACCGGTTCAAGCAGTTTTGGAGATGCTTTCCTTGCTGAGTTACGAAATGCAATCTTAGCACAGAGCTCGAAACTAAAAGCGTCGGAATCTACATCATGATAAGAACCATCAAAAAGTCTTACCCCTACATTCTGTACCGGATAATTTGCCTGGATACCACCCTTCATCGATTCTCTGAAACCTTTCTCTACAGAAGGGATGTATTCCCGCGGAATATTTCCTCCAACGATTTCATTGACAAACTTAAATCCTTCACTAAGTGTCACTTTTTTGTCATCATCGGCATACTCCTCGAAGTGCTCAATAGGACCGATCTCAAACTCCATATCCGCAAATTTACCACGGCCACCGGTCTGTTTCTTGTATACTTCACGATGCGTTATCGGAGCGGCAATTGTTTCACGGTAGGACACCTGTGGCTGTCCCACATTGGCTTCTACCTTAAACTCACGCTTCAGGCGATCTACAATAATCTCGAGGTGAAGCTCACCCATACCTGCAATTGTTGTCTGACCCGTCTCTTCGTCGGTTTTAACCTGGAACGTTGGATCTTCTTCTGCAAGCTTTACAAGGCCGGTTGTAAGTTTTTCAGCATCAGCCTTTGATTTTGGCTCAACAGCGAGTTTAATAACCGGCTCCGGAAATGTAATTTTTTCAAGCAAAATCGGATGCTCGAGATCGCAAAATGTGTCACCGGTATTCACTTTTTTCACTCCAACTGCTGCGGCAATATCCCCTGCCCTGACAATGTCGATATCTTTTTTGTCATTGGCATGCATTTCAAGAATTCTACCAACACGCTCTTTTTCGCCTGTAGTTGAATTCAAAATGTATGAACCTTTTTCAAGTGTACCGGAATAGACCCGGAAGAACGTCAACTTACCCACGTATGGATCAGTCATAATCTTAAATGCGAGAGCTGAAAACGGCTCATTCACATCCGGATTACGTTTCATTTTGGTCTTCTCATCAGATGGATCCACACCATTTACCGCCTCTACTTCAAGCGGACTTGGCAGGTATTCAATCACTTTATCAAGCAGAATCTGGACACCTTTGTTTTTCAGCGCAGTACCGCAAAGAACCGGCGTGATATCGCGGGCAAGAGTTGCCTTGCGAATCGCTCCGCTGATCTCTTCCTCTGAAATTTCCTCTTCCATAAGGTACTTTTCCATCAGCGCATCGTCATGATCTGCGATGTTTTCAAGCATCAACTTGCGATATTCATTCGCTTTTTCCTTCAATTCTTCAGGAATATCAACAACATCATACTTGGCACCCAGAGATTCGTCATCCCAGATAATACCTTGCATATTGATAAGGTCAACAACGCCTTTAAAATTCTCTTCGGCACCGATAGGAATCTGAACCGGAATTGGATTTGCAGAGAGCTTTTCACGCATCTGGTTAACAACATTGTAAAAATCTGCACCGGTACGGTCCATCTTATTTACAAATGCCATTCTTGGTACTTTATATTTATTTGCCTGACGCCATACGGTCTCAGACTGCGGCTGAACTGCTCCAACTGAACAAAAAACACCGATCGCACCATCCAGAACACGAAGCGAACGTTCCACTTCAACCGTAAAGTCTACGTGACCGGGTGTATCAATAATATTAATTCTGTGATTCTTCCAGATACAGTGTGTTGCAGCAGACTGAATGGTAATACCACGTTCCTGCTCCTGTTCCATCCAGTCCATCGTGGCAGCACCGTCATGTACTTCACCCATTCGGTGACTTCTGCCCGTATAAAAGAGAATACGCTCCGTTACGGTAGTCTTACCCGCATCGATGTGCGCCATGATCCCGATATTTCGCGTTCTGCGAATTCGGTCGATAATTTCCGGATCTGTTTTTGTCGTCGCTTCTGACATTGGTATAGTGCTTTTAAAAATTTTTTAGAATCTAAAGTGGGCGAATGCTTTGTTTGCTTCGGCCATTCTGTGTGTTTCGTCTTTTTTACGAACTGCGCCACCTTCGTTTTTGGCGGCATCCATCAACTCTCTACCTAACCGAAGAGCCATAGACTTATCATTCCGCTGCGTTGATGCTTTAATAATCCAACGCATCCCGAGGGCGGTACCCCTGGCTTGCCTAACTTCAATTGGCACCTGGTAGGTTGCACCACCGACTCTCCGGCTTTTCACCTCAACAACTGGTGTTGCATTGGACAGAGCTGATTTAAAAACCTCAATCGGCTCTTCACCGGTTTTTTCTTCAATAACTTCAAATGCCTGATACAGAATTTTTCGCGCAACACCTTTTTTACCGTCACGCATCAGGTTGTTTACAAACCTGGTAACCGTTTTATCCTGAAATATCGGATCCGGTTGTACTTCTCTTTTTTCTGCCGTTTTTCTTCGCATAATATCAAAAAATTAAGATCTCAGAGTTACCCTTTCGGCTTTTTGGTACCGTAATGACTTCTTCCCTGCTTGCGATCATCCACGCCGGCAGTATCCAAAGTACCTCTAACAATATGATACCGAACACCGGGAAGGTCTTTTACCCTACCACCCCTTATCAGCACGATACTGTGCTCCTGCAGGTTATGGCCTTCTCCCGGGATGTAAGCAGACACTTCCATACCGTTTGTGAGCCTTACCCTCGCTACTTTCCGCAAAGCCGAATTCGGCTTTTTTGGTGTAGTTGTGTATACGCGAACGCATACGCCGCGTTTCTGCGGGCAGTTCTGAAGAGCAGGCGCAGTGGTTTTGCTCTTCTTACTTTTTCTTCCTTTTCGGATTAATTGGTTTATTGTAGGCACGTATTCACTATTTGCGTTTTCGTAAAATCAAGAGCTGATAAAGATAGGATTTTTAATCTCTCATTGCCAACTTTTTTGCATAAATATTTCCTGAACCGGCATATTTTTCTACTTAAATTCAATCAGAGTAAATTAAGCGTGATTTTACATTCATTAAATATAGTAACTGTTATATACCTTTATATCAGATGAAGCTTACCGATCTCCCTAAACTAAACACAAAACGTGAGCAGGCACTCAACAAATCAGGCATACATACTGTTAATGATCTTCTCTACTATTTTCCGCGCCGGTATATTGATAAATCAAATATCAAACCGATCCAACTGCTTTCCCAGTCAGACGACGCAGTATCTGTAGTAGGCAAGGTGGACGCGATCCAGGTTCAGGGGTATAAACAGAAACGCAGACTTGAAATTCGCGTGACCGACGGCTCAGGATCTGTAAAAGCCGTCTGGTTTCGGGGATGGAAGTATGTGGTATCACAAATTAAAGAGGGGGATCTTGTTTCTTTGTTCGGTAAAACCAAGCGTTATGGTCAATGGCTCAGCATGGCGCACCCCGACCTTGAGGTTCTCGAAAGTAAAAATGAGGTTGAAAAGTACAACACCCTGATTCCCATCTATCCATCAGGCAAACATTTTTCGAAAGCCTATATCACCCATAAACTGATTGCTTCCTGGGCGGATCGCGCGCTTGATCAAATGGAAATATCAGAATTTCTGCCGGACCAACTTTTGAGTGAGCATGGTTTTAAAAAGATTAAAGAAGCCCTGCGGACAATGCACCAGTCGCAGAGCGAGCGGGAAGCGCGGGAAACTCTGGAGAGATTTAAGTATGAGGAATTTTTTCTCTTTGAGCTGGCAATGGCCAGAATCAAGTATAAACAGCGGGCCAAATCCGACGGGCCTGAACTTAAACCGGGCTCATTAACCAAATCGTTTTTTAACGACCTGCTGCCGTTTGAACTTACCGAAGGCCAGAAATCTGCACTGGGAGAAATCCGGGATGATGTAGCCACCGCAACGCAGATGAACCGCCTGATCCAGGGCGATGTGGGTGCAGGTAAAACCGTTGTAGCCATCGGCGCCATGCTTATGGCCGTGGACAGCGGATACCAGGCAACGATGATGGCACCTACCGAAATCCTGGCTGAACAGCATTTTCACACCCTGCAAAACTTCCTCAAACCACTCGGGCTGAACATCCGGCTGCTGGTTGGGGGACAAAAAAAATCACTCCGCGAAGATATTCTCACCGACATAAGCGGCGGCAACTGCAATATCGCTGTGGGAACGCACGCCATCATCCAGGAACAAGTGAACTTTCACAAACTCGGGCTTGCCGTTATCGACGAGCAGCACCGTTTTGGGGTGAAGCAGCGGACCGAGATGCTGCAAAAAGGTTCAAATCCGCATCTTCTGGTGATGTCGGCCACCCCCATTCCCCGCTCCCTTGCGATGACTGTCTACAGCGATCTCGATATCTCCGTCATCAAAGACCTTCCGGGCGGACGCAAACCGATCAAAACCGCCGTACGAACTGACCGGGAACGCGAGCAGATCCACCGCTTTCTTGAAAGCACAATTGCAGAGGGTGGCCGGGTGTATGTCGTCTACCCGCTGATTGAGGAATCGGAAGCGCTCGATCTGAAAGATGCCACCATGGGATTTGAAAAACTAAAACGCCGCTTCCCCGATATACCGATTGGCCTGCTGCACGGCCGCATGAAAGCGGAAGAGAAGGAGTCTGTGATGAGCGCCTTCGCCGAGGGCCGCCTGAGCATGCTGGTTGCCACCACCGTTGTTGAGGTGGGCGTAGACGTACCGGAAGCGAACGTGATGATCATTGAGCATGCTGAGCGATTCGGCCTGTCACAGCTTCATCAGCTGCGGGGAAGGATCGGCCGCGGAACCCGGCAAAGTTACTGTATTTTGATGCCGGACCGGAAGCTGAGTGAATCGGGAAGATTTCGTCTGAAAAAAATGGTAGAAACAACCGATGGATTTGAAATAGCCGAAGCCGACCTGAAACTTCGGGGTCCGGGTGATTTTTTAGGTACCAAACAGAGCGGCCTTCCGGAATTTAAGTATGGAGATATTGTAGATGACCGCCTCCTTCTTGAACAGGCGAAATCGGATGCTTGGAATATTATCAAACATGATCCTGAGTTGGAGCAAGACAAACACAGTCAGCTTAAACCGGTCTTTTTCGATTATTTCAAAAAAAGAGCGGAGTATTTTGATGTTGGATAGGAAAGATTGAGTGGTGAAATTCAGGAATATCACCACTCAATAATTACCTTATGATAATTCAATTCATACAATTCACTCGCAGAGGCGCGCTGATTAACACGCTGAGTACAGCAGATGATATTCTGTTCAATTTTTAAACTCAGCGAAACTCCGCGTTATACTTTGTGCTACTCTGCGAGTATAAATGTCAAAATTATTTCTCCTCCGTGCCCGCCATCTCAAGGATTTTCTTGTACTCCTCTTCACGCACCGAAGTGATGGAAAGCCGGTTCCGCTTAAAAAGCTGCATTTCATCAAAAAAGCTGTCCTCTTTGAGGGAAGTTCGGGTTACCGGCTCCTCAAATTTCTGCACAAACTTTACATCCACCAGGTGCCATCGGGGATCGCTTTCACTGCTCTTTTCATCAAAATATTTACTTTCGGGATCAAACTGCAGCGGATCGGGATACGGTTCGCTGCAAACTTCCATCGTCCCGACTATAGCCGGCGGTTTTACGTTTGAATGATAAAAAAGTGCACGATCGCCAACATTCATCTCATCGCGCATGGAGTTACGGGCCTCGTAATTGCGTACTCCGCTCCAGCGAATTTTCCCATCGCGTTTAAGGTCGTCGATACTGTAGGCGTCCGGTTCCGATTTCATCAGCCAGTATTGTCGTTTACTCATAATCTGTAGATATTTTTTGTTTTGATGTTACTCCGCGGAGGTACAAGCCCCCAAAAATGAAGTTCTTCAAGCCTTATACTTTTCCATGTACCAATTCACGGTTTGAGTCAGCAGCGCATCGAAATTCTGTGTGGGCGACCAGCCGAGTTCAGTCTTAAGTTTTGATGCATCTACCGAATAGCGGTAATCATGCCCGGGGCGATCGGTGACAAAGCTGATCAGGTTTTTATAATCACCATCAGGCCCGTCACCTTTTTCCCGGTTCAGGATATCGCAGATTTGTTGAACCAGTTCAAGATTCTGCCACTCATTATCGCCGCCGATATTATACGGTTCGCCCGCCCTTCCTTTATTAAACACGGCAACAAGTGCGCGGCAGTGATCTTCCACGTGGAGCCAGTCACGCACATTTTCCCCTTTCCCGTACACCGGAATGGGTTCATGAGCCAGCGCTTTGCGTATCACGGTGGGGATCAGTTTTTCATCATGCTGATGGCGGCCGTAATTATTGGAACAGTTCGTAATCACCGTGTTCATTCCGTAGGTGTGATGATACGACCGAACCAGCATATCACTACCTGCTTTGGTTGCAGAATAGGGAGAGTTGGGGGCATATGCAGTAGTCTCTTTAAACGATCCGGTTTCTCCAAGCGTGCCGTACACTTCATCGGTGGATACATGCAAAAACCGGTGTTCCCCAAATGGCTCTCTTTCATCAAACCAGAGCTGCCTGCACTCTTCCAGCAGGTTAAACGTGCCGATCACATTGGACTGAACAAACGGCTCCGGTCCTTTGATGGAGTTATCCACGTGCGATTCTGCTGCCAGATGAAAAACCCCATGCGGCCTGAAATTTTGAACGATTTTACGCACCGCGCTCCGTTCCACAAGATCCATTTTTTTAAAATGATATCTGCGCGAATGCTTCAGAGGCTCAAGATACCCGACATCCGAAGCGTAAGTCAGTTTGTCAATATTCAAAACTTCCATCTCTTCATGGAGTTCATGAATGTGCAGAATCAGGTTCGACCCTATAAATCCGGCGCCGCCTGTTACAATAATTCTCATTGGTTGATTATCCCTGTCACTCATTCCCGGTCATTTTGATTATCCGTTAAATATCACTCAGCAGAATCAAAAAAGATCTTTCTCTGCCAGGTTTTTAAGAAGCGGAAGCTTCAGGTCTTTTTTCGACAGGATTGGATCGGATATGTTCCATGAAATATCCAGTTCCGGATCATCCCATCTCACACCGCGCTCCAGCTCCGGGTTATAGTAGTCGCTACATTTATAATAGACGGTAGCTTCATCAGACAGTACAGCAAATCCATGTGCAAATCCGGTAGGAATGTAGAGCATATGCCGGTTTTCAGCACTCAGCACCGTACTGAAGTGCTCTCCGAACGTTGATGAATTTGCTCTCATATCCACTGCTATATCCAGAATTTCTCCATGAGGAACCATCACCAGTTTCACCTGGGACGACGGCGGCAGCTGATAATGAAGTCCCCGAATCGTGTTTTTCCTGGATGTTGAGATGTTGTCTTGCACATAATCCACATGTATCCCCGCTTCCCGGAACATGTGTTCACGATACATCTCTACAAATTCACCTCTCATATCTTTGAAAGGAGTCGGTTTGATTAATTTTACAGGTTGAAGCGGGGCAGATTCAATTTTCATCGATATTCTTTTTTTTGTTCAACTGATTTAGTAACTGTTTCAAGCCTGTTTTCCAGGGAATCGGCTTCAAACCCGCTGATTTTAATTTACTGCAATTCAGCAGCGAAAACGCCGGTCTTCTGGCCACCACCGGAAATTCATCCGACCCAACCGCTTTGAGTTTTACGAGATCCAGCCGGCCGGACTGATTCAGCAGCTCACGGGTTAACCCATACCATGTTACGGAACCTTCGGAACTGATGTGAAAATATCCTTTCTGATCCATTTCCACCAATCGCATTGTTTTGTTCACCAAATCAGTACAATACGTTGGAGACCCGGTTTGATCATCTACAACTTTCAGTTCATCCCTTTCGCCGGAAAGTCTGAGCATCGTTTTTACAAAATTGTTTCCGAACTGCCCGCATAACCATGATACCCGGATAATCAGCCAGTTACCGCCTTCTGATTCAATTTTCAGTTCGCCGGCACGCTTTGATGCACCGTAAACGTTCTGCGGATCCGTGGGGTAAGATTCCGGGTATCCTTCCGGCATTTTTTCATGATCATGCTGCGTACCGCCAAACACATAATCGGTGCTGAAGTGTACGAGTTTGCAACGCAATTCCCTGCAAATCCGGGCTAGATTCTCAGCACCCTGGTCATTGACTGAATATGCGGTTTCAGGTTCTTCCTCTGCCTTGTCAACCGCCGTATAAGCGGCGCAGTTAATCAGCAGATCAGGCCTGATTTCGTGCATAATTTTGCTTACAAGAGTGTGGTCGGTAATATCAAACTGATCGGATCCGAAACCGTGAACCTGGTGTTCTCCATTTTCAAGAAAATGCATCCATTCCCTGCCAAGTTGTCCTCCCGCCCCGGTTATTAAAATTTTCATGCTACCGGAGTTTATGGGCAAGGCGATTCGCAATTTTATACGACTCGTGAGTGCCGGCATCCGTCCACCACCCTTCGAGGATTGAATACCGCATGCTGCCGGTTTTGATGTAGTGATTATTCACATCGGTAATTTCAAGCTCGCCGCGTTCTGACGGCTCCAGGGTTTTGATGAGTTCAAATACTTTGGAATCGTACATATAAATTCCGGTAACAGCGTACTTTGATTTCGGTTGTTCCGGCTTCTCTTCAATACCCACAATTTTATCACCGCTGAGTTCGGCAACCCCAAAACGTTCGGGATCATCCACTTTCTGCAGCAGAATCTGCCCACCGCTGCCCGGATAATTTTTTAATGCACTTTCGAGCGTTGCTTCGAAAATATTATCGCCCAGGATAACTACCATGGAATCATCTCCCACAAAATTTTCGGCCAGTCCGAGTGCCTGCGCGATTCCGCCCGCCTCATCCTGAACTTTATAGGTAAATCGGCAGCCAAAATCTTTCCCAGATCCCAGTAGGTTAACCACATCCCCCATGTGCTCCGTGCCGGTTACAATCAAAATTTCGTAAATCCCTGCACTGGTCAGTTTTTCAATCGGGTAGTAGATCATCGGCTTGTTGCCAACGGGAAGCAGGTGTTTATTTGTTACTTTTGTAAGCGGGAAAAGCCTGGATCCGGTTCCTCCGGCAAGAATAATTCCTTTCATCTTAATTCTGGCGTGTTTAAGACCTCTTAACAATAGGTGGCCGTTATATTTTTCTAATGTTCAATCTCCGGGCTGTCAAAGACTTAAAAAGCTTTATGGCAGAACCGATAAGGTAGTATTGAACCTAACAGATGATTTGCTCTTTGTCTATCAAAATTGAAAAAATATTTTTCCGGCTCCTATTGCTTGCAGCCACTTTCCTGGGTGCTCTTTCACTGCAGGCTCAGCATACCACCTATTGGAACGGTTCGGTAAGCAGTAATTGGTTTGACTCTCAAAACTGGAGCAATGATGTTCCCGGAGCAGATTCAGAAGCTGTCTTTAATTATTTCCCTCCTGAGAACCACGACCCTATTATCAGTTCTTCCACAACCATCCGGCGCCTTTTAATTACACATTTTGGACGAGAATTTCGAGTAAAACTCGGTGACGACATTCAGATGGATGTACAATCATACTTCGTTGCCGCCGATAGTATTCCGGGAACAATCGCTCTTGATGTCGGCAATGCTGAATTTACGGTTCAGGAATCTTCCTCACTCGAAGGTGGGATTTATCTTGATGATGGAACCATCAATTTTCTCGGAAACCTGCACATGATATCAAGCAGTTTAATTGATGTTCAGAGTGGCACTATTAATATCGGGAGTGCAGGACCACCAGTAATCAGTGCAGATTTTTTACAATCTGAAGGATCGATCTTTAATCTGAACGCAGGGACACTGAATTTATATGGACAGTCGGTGTTTGCAGGAGGCGGGGAATTCAATGGCGGCACAGGGGAGATCCATTTCAACGGGGATATCCAGTTTAACGGAGGTGCCCTTTTTAAACCGGGTTCGAGTTATGTTTCAATATCTGGTAATGCTAACATCACAACGGACAATAACCAGAGCGCGGAATTTTTTGACCTTGAAATTCGAGACGGGGCTGCGGTTACTTCAGAGGTTAATGTAACCGTACAAAATGATATGACGGTTGATCCTAATGGCAGTTATTTACAAAGCGGAAATACATCGCTTAATGTGATCGGCACGCTAACCGGAGATTCACAGATTCATTCGGTCACACCTTATGTTATCTCGGTTCAGATGTTAGGGATATCAGAAATTGAAGTTCGTTTTGACAGATCCCTGCAAGAATCCACTGCTGAAACATCCTCTAACTACACTGTGGAATCGTCTGCCGGTACTATTGCGGGATTTGTAACCGGTGCAGAACTCACGGGTTCCAATAATCACCTTGTTCGCTTAACATTCGATTTTCAAATTCAGGATGGAGTACCTTACTACCTGATCATCAACGAAGTATTTGATACAATGGGGAATTCAATTAGCGAAAACCATAAAAAACGGTTCTTATTGGATCTCTCTGCCCCGTCACTCTTCTATAGCCGTACCAACGGCAACTTCAACACACTATCCTCCTGGTCAATTTTTTCACATTCGGGTTCAGCTGCCGGTAGAATTCCCGGTGAAGCAGATGGGGATCGTATACAAATTGGAAACGGAAATATCATCACACTGAATTCTCCAGCGGATCTTGATTCCATCATGGAATTCGATGTTCAATTCGGCGGCACATTCCGCCTTTCAGATGGTGCAGAGTTGAGGTTTAGTTCAGTACCCATAACCGGCAACGGGGCCTTTGAACTGCTACAGGGAGCCACGCTGATCATCGAATCGGATGACGGAATTTCACAATCGGATGATTTAGGTCCGGTTCGTACCGCTGAACGAATTTTCAGTGAAGAGGCTGCGTTTTTTTATCAGGGTTTCCAAAACCAGGTTACCGGAGACGGCCTGCCGCAAAAAGTTGCTAAACTATCAATTAAAAGTTCCGCAGAAGTTTCGCTGACCCGTTCCATCTCTGTAACGGATACTCTTTATCTAATTGATGGATATCTGACTGTGGGACATGGTTTATCCTTAATTTCTAATCAGCATATTGCAGAATTGGGTATGCTTCGGTACAATCTGGACCTTTCCGGCCAGCCTGGTTACAGAATGATTTCATCACCTCTTAATATCGATTACACCAATTTTTTCAGTGATATTATCACCCAGGGATATAATGGTTCAGAGCTGATCGGAAATTTACAGCCGAATGTGTTGTGGTATGATGAAACCGCGCCGGGGACGGACAATCAGCGCTGGAGAGCACCTGTTCACGCGTCCGAAATCGTTCCGGCGGGCAGGGGGCACCAGGTATACATATTTGATAATGAATCCGACAACCATTTGTATTCCCGTGCACTGCCACAAACTCTGGACCTTGTTGGGCTTCCGTATGAAGAGGACAAAGGATTGATTGATTTGAACCTTACCTACACAGAAGAAGGTGACCAGGGATGGAACCTTGTGGGAAATCCATATGGTTCAGCAATCCGATGGAATTCCGACCAGGGCTGGACTCGCGGAAATGTCGATTCTTCAATCTATATTTGGGATCCCAACACTAATCAATATCACACCTGGAATGGTATCACCGGTGACATTGAAGATGGTTTGATAGCTCCGTTTCAAGCCTTTTGGGTAAAAGCGAATGCACCTGGCCCTCTGCTTACCGTCAACTCTGCAGCCCAAGAATTAGGCGGTGAATTTCGGGGAAAAGCGATTGTACAGCACTCACCGCGCCTGGCCATTCGCGCGCAATACAGCCCCAATCATTCGTCAACGTTACACCTGATGTTTACTGGAGAAGGAAGCTTTCACCTGGATAACCTCGATGCACTTCGCCTTCATCCCCCACCCGGTGTTGATAATTACCTTGAATTCTATTCCGTAAGTGAAGAGGGTGAAAGACTGGCTATCAATAACTTGCCACGAAAATTCGGCAGGGCAATTGAAATTCCCCTGGAGCTGAACGCCTACAAAAACGGAATTCCGCTGAATGGCGATATCATTTTGGAAACCGATCTCTTAGAAAACGTTCCGGAATCATGGGATATTTACCTGATTCACGAGAAAAGTGGTGAAATCTACTCCCTGAATACGGAAACATCTGAATATATTTTGTCTGCTCATCTTCAACCAACTGTTGAGTTATCAGATCAAGCTCATAAAAAATCTCCTCAAAAGATTGTTACTAAAAGTGATGGCGGACATACTTCTTTTCTGCTGAGAATAGAGCCCGGCAGAGATGCAGACGGAATTCCCGATCGGTTTTCCCTGCAACAGAATTACCCGAACCCTTTTAATCCATCAACAACATTTCGTTTTGAACTACCTATACAGAGCCAGATCCGTTTTGAGGTTTTTGATCTGCTTGGAAGAAGGGTTTCACTACTTGCCGATGACGTCCTATCTGCGGGAGTTCATGAGATCAGATGGGATGCCTCAAATCTTGCCAGCGGTATTTACATTTCAAGGCTTGTTACTCCCAAAGGTGTTCACACCCGCAAATTGACGCTGATGAAATAAATATCGGGTCAGATTTTACGGCTGGTTAAATATCCACACATCAATTTTGAAGCCTTTCATAAGCGGAGGAATGTGCCGGATCAACACTGCGCAGTAGGTTATACGCTTCGAGGCGGGTTTGTACATCGGCCGTTTGAAGCAGGGCCACAATTTCGTTGTATTTGGTGTCGAAGAATATATCAAACAAATAGTTGTTGCTGGTTCGGCGTTTCGTCTCTTCCAGTGAGCGAATCACTTCAACTACCTCTTCGATCGACGCTCGGCTGTTCATGGTGAATTGATCGAGCCCAAACCGATGATAGCGATAATTTGCTTCTCTGAGAGGGCGGTAATTCGGATTTTGGAGGTCTGATATCAAACCATTTCGATTCCGTTGTGCCCCAATTGAACGCCCCCATCCGGGCGCGTTGCTGTTACGTCCCAGTTCGAAAATATCCTGAGCTTTGGTGAAGTACCGGTTTCCGCCGAGTCTCGCAAAACTGTCGTAATCATATCCAAGGATTACGTACATATAAAAATCGATGAAACTGGCAAGGTCATCAAACTGCAGCTCATCAAAAATCAGGTTTTTATTCCGCGGATAGCTAAAAGCCCAGTTATTATCAGTCAGAACAACCATGGACGACTCCTGGATGGTATTATAGATAGGCCGCCGGATACTGAAAAATGCCTCAGCTGTGTAATTAAACTGATCGTCTGCACCCGTTAACACAATCTGAATCTGGCATCGAATTCGCTCGTGCTCTTCAAAGCGGTCGTCGGTCCAGCGGTTCTCGTTTATATACGATTCCAGGTCGCCCTCAAGTTCAGTCACATACTCATAAGCTGATCCGCTGATCTGGCGGGTATTCAGGTTAACATCGCAGTTAAACTCCTGCGCATAAACCGTTTCTGAGGCCGCCAGCAACACAATTGTAACCGACAGAAACAGAAATTTCAATTTTTGAATTTTATTCCACATATTCCTTACAAATCAAAGAGAAACCAAGGGAGTTGTTATGATACAAAGGATAATTATCTTTTGCGTAATAGCTATTTCAGGAGTTTTTGTTAATGCAGAAAGAGGGAACGCCCAGCACTCCATGGGTGCGCGATCTATAGCGTCCGGCCAGACCGGAGTTGCGGCACCCGGCGACAGCTGGTCACTTTTCTCAAACTCTGCGCTACTGTCAACGGATGAAAAGCGTATTTCATTTTACGGATTCCGTTATGCCGGCATAGCAGAAATTACTGATGCAGCTTTTTCCGCATCCACCCCCGTTTTTAGCGGGGCAGCCGGGGCCGCAGTTCACAGGTACGGCTTCGATCTGTTCAACGAAACCCGCTTCATTGCCGGGTATAAGCAAAACTGGCACGGCTTACATGCCGGTATCGCACTACATTACACGTACGTTCAACAAGGCGGGAATTACGGATCTGCCGGTGCGGCGGGACTCGACCTGGGCTTTGCCGCCGAAATTATTTCGGGGCTTTGGTTCGGCTCAAGAGCAACAAATATCAACCAGCCGAAATACAAGAAAACAGATGAAGAGCTGCCGAGGGAGCTCGCTGCCGGACTTTCATTTTCGCCGGTGCATCGGTTGATGATCAGTACGGAGATCGTTAAAGATGTTCGATTTCCGGCATCGTTCAGAGCCGGGCTTGATGCAGAACTGATAACAGGCTTCCGGGCCAGAACGGGCATCACCACACAGCCGGAAACTTATTCAGCAGGATTCGGATACCAGACCGGCCGATGGCAGATAAACTTTGCCGTGCAGCAGCATAATCCGCTGGGACTGAGCCCCGCTATCGATTTCGGGCTGACACTCTGAATTCAAAAAAGAGAATAGAAACAGATGATGAGCAAAACAGAGAGAAAATTCTATACCAAAAGAATGATTGGTCTTCATGTATTTTTTCTGATGATGGTTGTTCTGACGGCTGAGATTGGGTTTGCCCAACAGAGCAGCGTTGGGCGAGATCAGCTCGAGCGGATCATTGAACAGATTGTATCTGATCTCGATCCGGAAGAACACTCACTTCAGATTCTTCAGATGGTAGAACAGTTGGAAGAGCTGGCCGCAAATCCGCTGAATATCAACCGTGCCGGAGCGGATCGCCTTGCCGAAATTCCGGGCCTTTCATTTCGTCAGGCCGACGCAATAGTACAGTATCGCTCGGATGTTCGCCCATTTGAGCAGCTGAGTGATCTGCTACTGGTTGATGGCATTGGTGAAGTTTCTTTTCAGCAGATCCGGCCTTTTCTAACAACCGGCAGCTCTTCAGAACGGGGACGAGACCTGTTGTTAAATCGGAGATACTGGACTTCAAACAGCCGAACCGAAGCTTTATCCCGCGTTCAAACGGTGCTGGAAGAACGAGAGGGATACACACGCCCCGATTCACTCGGCGGATATACCGGCAGCCCGGTAAAATTTAATCACCGGTACCGGTACAGGTCCCGAAGAATTTCGCTGAATCTTTCGCAGGATAAAGACCCCGGTGAACCTGTAAGCGGCCTCACCGGTTTTGATTACACCTCGTGGCATGCGTCTATCCACGATGCAGGCCCGCTTAAAAACCTGGTTGCCGGGGATTACCGGGTTTCATACGGACAGGGGCTGATATTATGGACCGGCGGAGCTTTTGGGAAAAGCAGCCAGGTTCGCGGTGCAGCTTTGCGGGGTGATACAGGGATTCGGCCATATACTTCATCGCAAGAGACGAATGCATTTCGCGGCGTGGCGGCAACCGTTGGAGAACGGCTGCAGATCAGCGGATTTTATTCAAACCGAAAACGAACCGCGAGTGAAGTGGACGAGTTCCGAGTAAACTTTCCGACACAAACGGGATTTCACCGAACTCAGAATGAGATTGACCGTAAAAACAACCTGGGACAGACAACCTTTGGTGGACGCGTTCGATACCGTTTTGGCAGAGGGATGATCGGCATCAGCGGATATCAAAATGAATTCGACAGGCCTGTTGCAAACGGAACGCAACCCTACCAGGTTCACCGGTTTTCAGGCAGAAAACTTTCGGCCTTTAGTTCAGATTTTCGGTTCCACTCCGGACCGGCCATACTCTTCGGTGAAGCGGCATACACCGATAATGGCGGCACCGGCTGGATTGCGGGAAGTGAATATCGTCCGGCTGCAGGAACAGACATTTCTTTGGCGTACCGAAATTACAGTGCAGATTTTCAGTCAATTTTCGGCGCCGGGTTTGGCGAACAGTCCTCCACACAAAATGAAGAAGGATTCTACATCGGAATTCAGCAGCAGGCGGGTGAATACATCACGCTGCTTGGCTACATCGACCAGTTTTCAACGCATTCTGCACGTTTTTCAAATCACCGGCCGACATCCGGATTCGACTGGCTTGCCAGGGCTGAGGTTGAACCCCGGGGAGATCTCTATTTCTACCTTCAGTTCCGCCTGAAACGCCAGGAACAGGAGTTTACCGGCATCAATACATTTGGGAGAGAAAGCCGGTTTATGGGGAGTGATATTCGATCCACGACCAGGGTACACGCCGAATACCGGGTTCATCCGTCCGTACGACTGCGAACACGGTTTGATGTTGTCCGGGCCCGTCCCGCCGGGGGTTCAACCTCGCACGGATTTCTCATTTACCAGGATCTTCGGTTAACACCATCATCAGCCATCACCGCTGACTTCCGGATCACACTGTTTGATACGGAAGATTTCAACGCAAGGGTTTTCCAGTTTGAAAACGATTTGCTCTATGTGATGTCCAACACGATGATGTTTGACCAGGGGCAGCGCATTTACGGAGTGTTGCGATACCAGCCATCGCAGGCAATTACACTGCGTATGAAAGCGGCAACTACGTTGTATGAAAACCGAACCACAATTGGCAGCGGCCTGGACGAGATTCGAGGTAACCGAAGAACAGATATTGGTTTCCAGGTCCAGATCCAGATTTGATCTTGCCCTATATGGCCAACATTCCTAACCCGTACGACTCATCTACCTGATATAACCAAGCTTTTTCAATTCCGATGAAATATCACCTTCAAGCCGATAGCACTGTCGATTATGCAGTAAATACCCGGTATCAGCAACGTCCGTAACGTATCGATGAAGATGATCAGTCAAAAGCACTCCCCTGTTTTTATTTACCTCTATTTTGATCCGTGTCAACATCCGCTCCACAATTTTTGGCTCTACACCGCTGAAAGGTTCATCAAGCAGAATAAAATCCCGATCCAGGCTAAACAACAAAGATACTTCCAGGTAGCGCCTCTCCCCTCCCGACAGTTCCAACACTTTCTGCCGAAGAAGCCTCTTGAAAAAGGGATCGTCCATTAAAAATCCTGCTGATGGAAATGATCGAATCAGGCGTTTCACCTTCATATCTCTCGGAAGCATAGAATCCTGGGGCAGGTATGCGATAGAACAGAAACGCTTCTTCAGTGATTTACTATATAACCTCTCCCCATTTATTATTGAAATGCCGCTTGAAGCCTTCAGCTGCCCTGATACGATCTTCATCAAAGTAGATTTTCCTGAACCGTTGAGCCCGATCAGCGCCGTAATTTTCCCCGGTTGAACCTCAAGATAAGCCCCATCCAGAATTTTCAGCTCAGGAACGCGGTAAAAAATACTATCAAGAATCAACGGTTTAGGAATATTCAAAGCAGCAGATTTACGATGATTGGAATCAGCTGAAGCGAAAGGAACATCCCGGTCAACAGAAGAAATTTAGGATAGCGAAGGTTGTCGAAGAGCGCCCAGAGTGAACGTTTTCTAAAGTCGTGCCATGTATATAGCACCGCTGCAACTCCGCTCAGAAACACGGCACGGGGAAATAGGTATGCAAAATCTCCAAAGCTAAAGTATGGCAGAATGATAAATCCGATGAAAAAAATCATCGAATGGGTGTAGAATTTACTCGCAAGGTATAAAACCATGGATTGACTTTGTTAAGAATGTGAATCACAACTGTCCAAAACGATAAATGAATTTGAAAGAAGATTGAAACCCTGAATGCGATCTGTTCTACCTTTCGCAGATTATCGCTGAGTATACCGCAGATATGCGCAGAAAATCTTCGGAATCAGCGAATTCATTTTCGTAACTCTGCGATAAAAAAATAGGGGATCGATTTTTCGATCTATAAAAATATCTATTCCGAATTAACAGAATCGAAGATATTTCATGAATTTTATGAATGTTTTAGACAGTACTGAATGTGAATGTATCCCGTGTCCAATATGGAATACCGATCCGATACATACAATCCCAAAACAGCAGCAAATCCGATTATGTAGTTGAAAGTAAAAAACAGTGAATCCACATCCCTGGATCACCTGTATGCCTCCATTTAAATCGACATCGGATGAAATTGCAGCTGAAATATCTCTCTATCAAAACAATAGGAATACAATAGAACCGGACTCAAAAATCAATTCTCAATCCGGCACTGAAACCTAACCCTGACCCGTAAAAAGAATGGTCGGTTTTTAAACGGGTATTTTGTTCGGTATGATTATCGGTTGACGAGACATCCCCTGCGGAGACTTCTCTGTGCACGCTGCTCAAGAATGTTCTGTACCCGCTTTTAAGATAGATGGCTAATGGATTTGCCACTCTGATTTCAGCTTTCATAAACGGCATGAACGATGCGTGAACATCATCTAAACAATGATCATCCGTATTGAAAACGTTTCGAAAGAAACTTCTGACGAACGATTTGCACTCCCGGTCACTCATTTTAAATCCATCGATTCCAAGACCCGGTTTTAACGTTACTGAGCCGGACAAGGGAAGCACATAGGCTGCCGAAAACCCGTATGTATAAGAGATATCCGGATTATATCCCCGTGTGTGATTGAGGCTGTATTCCAGTCTTGTATAATCAAAATCATAAAATGAGAGCTCAATACTCAGCGTAGAGGCACCGGTGTACCGATGTTCATGAACCAGAAGTTCACTAAAATAATCGGTTCCCACACTGATTCCGAATGTAGAATATTCTTGTGCGTGAGCGGATAGCGGAGCCATCCAGAAGAGGATCAAGCCAATGAAGAAGGCTTCTATATTTTTTGTGAAAGAACTCATCTATAGTTTAAAAAATTTCCGGGCTTAATCCATCTTAATAAAAAATGATGAACGGCACCATCTTGTAATATTGGGCGTACCCGACTTGAGATTGAGAATCTAAACGCTTAGCACTTTATCCGAATATGAATAGAATGTCTTTCAGTAAATATAATACTAAGAAGCATTGCAAAAGTTAAAATACGCTGGTAACTGTCCCCTTGTCCTGGTATGGTCAAGGTATTTGTTGTGGGTTACTTAAGAAATGAGAAAACAGCGTCGAAAACATAAGTCCTCTCAAAACGCTCACATACCCGGAATAGGAGTCTTCGGAAGTAGTTTTAAATGCGGAAAGGGAATTATCAGATTTATAATCATTAGAATTTTCTAACAAAATATTTTTTATTCTTATTTTTCATAGGAAATCTAAAAAACTGCTCATAGGTAAACCACATTACGATAGATAAAGCTTTAGCCAAAGAAAATGATGGGAGAAAAAAGACGAATACTGGTAGTGGATGATAATGAAGCGATTCACAAAGATATTGAATCAATTCTGAAAAGCACTGCATCTTCAAGTGATAGTGAGCTTGAGAATTTTGAAGATGAATTGTTTGGGGAAGAATATTCAGCTGAAAAATCTGATGCAGTACTGGTAGATTACGATATAGATCATGCGTACCAGGGTGAAGAAGCTGTGGAGATGGTGGAGAGAGCGAACAAGAGTAATGATCCCTACTCATTAATATTCATGGATGTTCGGATGCCTCCCGGTATTGATGGTATACAGGCCATTCAGAAAACCTGGAAAAATAATCCAAATGTTGAGGTGGTTATCTGTACAGCATACTCCGACTATTCATGGGAACATATCCTTGAAAATCTTGGCACGTCTGATAAACTCCTGTTTATGCGAAAGCCATTTGATACCACTGCATTAAAACAAACGGCACTTACACTTACTACGAAGTGGAAACTCCAGCAAGAAACAATCTATTACACTGAGAATCTTGAGAAAGAGGTGGAAAACAGAACAAAAGAACTGAAAGAGCTTCTGTCTTCCTATAAAAAGATGAAGGAGAAAGCTGAAAAAGCTACAGCTGCAAAAAGTGAGTTTCTGGCAAAAATGAGCCATGAAATCCGCACCCCCATGAACGGAATCATCGCTATGAATGAATTCCTTCTGGATACAGAACTTTCAGAGGAACAGGAAGAGTATTGCAAACTGGTTGAACAGTGTGCTCAAACTCTTCTGCAAAGCATTAATGACATCCTGGACTTTTCAAAGATTGAAGCCAAGATGATGGATTTTGAAGAGATCCCGCTGGATTTATCAAATTTGGTTAAAGGATCCGTTAAAATGATCTCTGCATCTGCCAGGGAAAAACCAATTGAGATCAGTTACAGATTGTCTGAAAAAATCCCTGGTGATCTTTTTGGGGATCCAACAAGAATCCAGCAGATTTTACTTAATTATGGCAATAATGCGGTTAAGTTCACGGAAAAAGGGAGTGTACGCTTTGACGTAGAATTGATTGAGGAGAACGCAACGGAAGTACTCCTCAAGTTTTCAGTCACAGATACCGGAAAGGGAATTGCAGAAGATATAATTCATACCCTTTTTAAACCATTTTCTCAGGGTGATAATTCAACGACCCGGAAATATGGCGGCACTGGTTTAGGACTCGTAATCTGCAAACAACTTGCTGAACTGATGAACGGTGAAGTAGGTGTGCATAGCACAGAAGGAAAAGGATCTGAGTTCTGGTTTACACTTACTTTGAAAAAGAAGCCTCAGGAGAGTGAAACCAATCAAAAAACAACACCAGCCAGTACAAAAACAGATCAAACAGAAACAATTAGCAGAAAGATTCTGGTGGCTGAAGATAATCCGGTGAACCAGGTGGTTACCAGACGGATGCTCGAATCTGAAGGCTATACCGTACATCTTGTGGAAAATGGGGATGAGGTTCTTGATGCACTTAAAGAGAACCAATTTGATCTCATTTTGATGGATTTACAGATGCCCGGTATGGACGGCCTTGAAGCCACAAAAATCATTCGTAAACAAGAGAGTCAGACAGGAAAACAGATCCCAATTATCGCATTAACTGCAAGTACTTTAAAGGAAGACAAAAATAAATGCCTCCAGGTTGGCATGGACGATTTTCTCATAAAACCCATAAAAAAAGAGAAACTAAAAACGATTCTTGAACGGTGGTTTAAAAAACTTACCGCTCACGAAATCAACTGACCGCAATAAACCGTTTACACAAATCTAATGAGATCAACTTTCTGCCTGTTTCTCTTTTTAAACATTTGGGCACTGAGCGGTTTTTCTCAGTCACCCGGCCAGCTGAAATTAGACCATCTGACAATCGAAGATGGGCTCTCCCAAAGCTCAGGACTGGCAATTCTGCAGGACAGATACGGTTATATGTGGTTTGGTACTCTGAACGGCCTGAATAAATTTAATGGATACGATTTCACCATTTATGAGTACGATGCTGCTGACTCAACATCACTCACCAGCAGTCATATCAGTTATCTCTTTGAAGACTCCAGAGGCAATCTTTGGATCGGGACAACCGGAGCCGGAATTAATCTTTATAACAGGAAAAAAGATAATTTTTCTAATTACAGGACAGATTATGTAGATCATCATTTAAGTATATCTGATAATTCCGTTTCGTCAATCATTGAAGGGCCTGGTGATAAGTTCTGGATTGGTACCAACTCCGGCCTGAATCTTTTCGACAGAGATACAGAAGAGTTCATTCACTTTTATGCAGTGGATGATCAGCCAAAAACGCTCAGCAGCAGTAATATTACGAGCCTTTTCCTGGATAGCTCCGAAACACTCTGGATCGGGACAACGAAAGGTTTGAATTACTGGGATGATATGACCGGTACATTTGGTCATTACAAAAACGATCCATCAGACCCTTACAGCATCAGTCATAATGTTGTTTCTGCGATCTATGAAGATACATCCGGAAACTTATGGGTTGGAACAAATGAAGGAGGGCTTCACATGTTCGATCCTTCAGAAGAAAAGTTTTATAACTACAGGTATGATGAGGATGATCCGTACAGCATCAGCGGAAATTCCATCCTCACCATTCTTGAAGACAGCAGGGACGTTCTGTGGATCGGAACAGAGAACCAGGGGTTGAATGTATTCGATCGCGAAGAGCAGATCTTTCACCGGTATAAAAGTAATGTGAGCAACCCGGCCAGCCTGAAGCACAATTCGGTATATTCTCTTTACGAAAACAGCGATAATATTCTCTGGATTGGTACTTATTCGGGTGGTATCTCATCTATGAACCGGAAATTTTCAAAATTTGAACACTATAAACACGATCCGTTTGATCCCAAACCCCTGAGCAACAATAATGTAACTTCCTTTCTTGAAACCAGCGGTGGGATCTTTCTGGTTGGCACCGACGGGGGCGGACTAAACCTGTTCGACAGGGAAAGTCATGAGTTTACGCTCTACACCCACGAGCCGGATAACCCTTCCACTCTTTCAAGTGATGTAATCCTTGCGCTGCATCAGGACAGAAATGGAAAAATTTGGATTGGATATTACAATGGAGGGGTCTCTGTGTTTGATCCATCAGACGGCAGCTTTGAACATTACCGCCATGACCCTGAGGATTCTGATGGCCTTCGAAACGACCACGTCTTTGTGATACACGAAGGAAATGACGGGGAGTTATGGTTTGGCACAAATGGTGGTGGTGTTCATCAGCTTGATCCGGAAACTGGTAATTTTACCCTTATCGCAACTGAAACGGACGGATCAACTGTGATAAGAGATCTTCTTGAAGATTCCTATGGTTATCTTTGGATTGGAAGCTATGGCGGCGGATTGATACAGGTTGATAAAAATACCGGCTCAATTATTAATCAATATATTGAAAGAACGAATGGCTTAACAAGTAATGTGATTCTTACAATTCATGAAGACCAAGAGCGAAACCTGTGGATTGGATCCCATGAAGGAGGACTTCACCTGTTTCACAGGGAAAGCGAAACCTTTACGACTTATTCTGTTAATGAAGGTCTGCCCAGCGCCGTGGTGCGGGGAATTCTGGAGGATGAAAATGGTAATTTATGGTTAAGTACAGGGGGCGGGCTGTCTATGTTTAATCCATCTACAAAAACGTTCTCTAATTATAATATTGAACATGGAACTCAAAGCAACGAATTTAACCCTCTTTCATATTATAAAGACCGTGACGGATTTATGTACTTTGGGGGGATTAACGGTTTTAATCGCTTTCATCCTAAGCGAGTCGCTATTGAAGAAGCCGTTCCGCCTGTAGTGCTTACCGATTTTAAAGTATTTAACCAGTCTTTACGGATTGATGAGGATTCTCCACTAAAAAATCATATCAGTCAGACAGAAGAAATTGAGCTCCCATATACGGCAAGTGTACTAACTATTGACTATGTAGCACTCAATTTCAACAAGAACAAGGGGGATGAATTCGCTTATATCCTTGAAGGTTTCGACAATGACTGGAACTATGTTGGAACACGAAGATCTGCTACATATACCAACCTGAATCCGGGTACATATACATTCCGGGTTAAAGCAGCAAATAGTTATGGGGTCTGGTCCGACTCTGAAACATTTCTGACCATGACTATAACTCCCCCTTTTTGGAAAACGGCCTGGTTTTACTTGCTTCTGGTATTCTTCATTACCGGAGTTATCGCATCCGCCCTTCAATGGCGTTTAGCCAGTATCACAAAACAAAATCAACGTCTTGAGAGAGAAGTCAAAAAGCAAACAGCCGATCTGTGTGATAAAAATAAAGAGCTGGAGAAAACTCTGACCGAACTTAAAGCCGCCCGCAGTGAGCTGGTTGACAGAGCACATAAGGCCGGTATGGCAGATCTGGCTACAAATGTGCTTCATAATGTTGGGAATATTCTTAACAGTGTAAATGTATCGGTTTCATTGATTGAAGAAATCATTAAAAGATCAAAACTCAAAGGGTTTAACCAGGCAAATAAACTTTTAAAGGAAAACCTGGACGATCTTGAAAATTTCATCTTAAATGATCCAAAGGGGAAAAAGTTACTACACTACATAAGTAAACTGGAAGAACCACTGAACAGAGAACAAGAGGAGCTTGCTGAACAAACAGATCGCTTAAACCAGAACATGCAGCTGATGATTGATGTAGTTAATGCACAGCAATCATTTTCACACGCTGCAAAGGTTACAGAAGTGATACAAGTTGAAAAGCTTATTGAAGACACCCTTCTGCTTCAAACAGCCACTATTGAACGTCATGGTCTTGATCTTGTAACCGACTACCAGGCAGTTTCTGAGATTGAAATAGAAAAATCAAAAGTCGTTCATATACTGGTAAATTTGTTTAAAAATGCGAAAGAAGCAATGTCTGGTCTTGGGCCGAATGAGAAAAAGCTTTCTCTAAAAACGTTCCAGGATGATAACTATGTATATCTCTCTGTTATTGATAACGGATGTGGAATTTCAAAAGAGAATTTGAAAAAAATCTTTAACCACGGTTTTACGACCAAAAGTTACGGACATGGATTTGGCCTCCATAGTTGTGCCAACTATATGAAGGAGCTGAAAGGTGAGATCAGAGTTGAAAGTGATGGTCCCGGTAAGGGTACAGCTGTTACGCTTTGCTTTCCACGTAAACACCCAAAAAATGAATTTTCAACGTTCTCCCGAACGCAAAATGCAGCTAAAATAGCAGAGCCCTAAAATGAATAGCTGTATTTCTCCACAAACTGCTTCATTTCACTGAACGCTTCAGATACGTGATGTAAACGCTCTCTCTTTTGATTTCTATCAGGCTCGCAAATTCAGCATTTAAGATTCCACCCGTATTAATTCAGGTAAAATACCTCTAAAATCTGAGTTTGATTAATAATCTTTTGAATTAGCCATGAAGAAGTCTCCCCTAACGAGGGGCCTTGAAGTAGTTTGTTTATAATACTTCAGTTTAACTTCTAATCTGCTGGTTTCAGGCGATGCACTCTGAAATCTGAATAACGGTGATGGGTGTTCACCAATCGAAACCCAAACCAGCCTTCACTGTATGAAGGAAACAGATCTTCCGTATATTCTGCAGTTTTTTCACCGCCATCCGAAGTTGATAGTGTAATTGTATCGCCTTCACGTATTTCATAAAATATCCGCCCATCTACAATATACTGGATCACGTCCTGGTAGACGACAAGCTGAACCGTATGCGTTTTGTCAGGCTGAATCAAAAAGTCTTCGAGGCCATCCCGTTCCGACAGTGAAATATGTTCTATGGGTTCGCCTTCGGTAGATGTTCGCGGATATCTGCGAAACCGGGTGGTGGTATTATCCCGGCCTCCCATACTGGCATAATACCCTTGCTGTTTATGATAGGAATCGAATGCGCCTGTATAGTCATTCTCGTCAAAGATACCATCTGGGATTTCCGGATCTGATGCGTGCCAGAAAGTGTTGATATCCCGTACAACGACGCCGCCCGGTTGAACATTCTCCGATAGAGCTTTTACTTTAAATGTAATTGCCACGGGCCCGCTAAATTTATTTTGGTTCCAGATTGTTGCACCTCGCGCCGGCATGAATACGTCCATTGCTCCACCGTCAAAATTTACAGCCGGATCCACTTCAACATCAGAATCCTGGATTTGTATAATCCAGTCATCTTCGTTTTCAAATGTATTGCTATAGATTTCTTCACCAATCTCAAAAAGCCCTCACCATACCCGGTGATGACCGGATCTGAATTTTCTTCAGCCATTTCGGAATCATTATCTGAGTTTATTACAATCTCTGATCCGCTTATTCCGGCACAAACTATAAAGAAACCGCTCAGGATCCATTTATTGAAAATAGCTTTCATAATAGTTATAACTGATATTTTCATATCATAATCACCCTTATCTTTTGAGATTACTGCTTAAAAAAATCACGTTTAGTTTGGAAAGGCTTTGCGAAACCGAAGATTTACAATCAATCTAAGTTCGAGTCTGAAATTGAGTAAAAAAAGGCATTATTCCACAAACTGCTGCATTTCGCTGAGCGCTTCAGATACGTGATTGTATACGCTCTGTCTTTTAATATCCATCAGGGTCGCAATTTCAGCATTCGACATTCCATCGTAATATTTCAGGTAAATGACCTCTCGTCCTCTTTTGCTAAGTGAATTGATCGCTACTTCAAGCTTTTGTTTAAATTCATTTTGATATTCCGATTCAATCAAAAAATCTTCCACAGTAAGACTGCTCTGCTCTCTCTCTTTTGCATATTTAAGGTTCCGGTTCTGCTGATTTCTATATTTCCGTAGATTTTTAAAAATGGTTCTCCTCATGGAGATATACAGGTAAGCTTTCACAGATTTGGCCTCGCTGATTGAATAATGCTTTTCCCATATAGTCAGAAAAAGCTCCTGTATGCAATCTTCCACAAAATCTTCCCGTGCGACGATTCTGTATCCGTAATTAAACAATCTGTTGTGATATGTGTGATATAGTGAAGAAAGCGCTTCTTTATCTCCTTCTAAAACATTTGACCACAGTGTGGTATCATCCATTTGCTTTACAGTATCATTACTTTTCATAAAGATCATTTGGTTTTATGGTTTCACGGCAATTTTTCATAAAAAGCGCTTTTTTAAAATTTACAAACTCAAATCCCTGGAAATATATTTGAATGTTTATCACTGACCTGAGAGGTTATTGAACATTTGTTCAGTAATGAACAATTTCTTCTACGAGTTTAATTAACCGTAATCAGAATGTCAAAAAATATTACAGACTAATGCTATTTCTTCAGTAGATTCAAAATGGAGTGGACTCTTTAAAATCAGCTTCAGTTAAAGATTCGGCTTCCGTTTCATAAACCTGAGTCATTTTGAAACTATGTAGCACCAATACCCGTTTACACACCATTATTTAATAAATAAACCTATTTTTCATGGCAAGGCCTGTTGACGCTCCAAATTCACGACTACTCAGTAAGGTGAGTACTCTTTATTATGAACAGGAATTCACCCAGCAACAAATTGCGAATCGTCTCGAGCTTTCACGCCCAAAAGTTTCACGCCTTCTAAAACAGGCAAAGGACAGCGGCATTGTTCAAATCACTGTTTCCCATCCGGAGGGAGATCACGTAGGAATGGAATCAAAACTGGAACAACTTTTCAGTCTCAATGAGGCCATTGTAGTTGATTCGGTTGGCGGCAACGGCGAGTCTTCAGATACACTTTTAAAAACTCTTTTGGGTGGAGCTGCAGCAAATCATCTGTCCCGCTCACTTTCAGACGGAGATATAATTGGTGTAACCTGGGGCACAACACTACAGGCTATGGTGGAAAAAGTTACTCCGACCGATAGTAAGGATCTTCACATTGTACAAATGCTTGGAGGATTTGGCCCCCCGGAAGCTAAGGCTCATACAATGGATATCTCACGGAGTCTCTCCCGGATATTAAATGCTGGTTTAACACTACTGCAATCGCCGGGAGTGGTTGACAGTCCTGAAATCCGGGAGGTTTTGTTAACTGACCGCAGGGTGAAAAATGCGCTGAGTCTCTTCTCAAAGGTTAATAAAGCTTATGTGGGCATCGGCGCGATCAGCACAAATCGCGTTTTAAAGAAAGAGAACAATGAGGTGTCGCACGACATCCAGCAGGAAATCATCCATTCGGATGCCGTTGGAGACATTGGGCTTAACTTCTTTAACCGCAATGGAGAAACGGTTAACTCCGGCTTCAGTGACCGGTTCATCGGTATGACACTCGAACAGTTAAAACAGGTTAAAACTGTGGTCGGCATTGCAGGCGGCACTGAAAAATACGACGCTATTCGCGGTGCCCTTGCCGGAGGATACATTAATGTGCTTATTACCGACCGGCATACAGCCCTCCTGCTGATTGAAGAAGCAAAGTAAACGAAGCTTTTTTATATACAATCCACTCTTCTAAAAAAAAGTCTATTCAAACAGTAGAACATCTAAACAGCCTACTCTTATTTGGCGAATACCCCAGGTGATTTCAAACTACCGTAATCTCGGGTAGTTGTCGGTTTAGTTTTCTATAAATCAGACTGACAAATGCTCAGGATTTCATATTATTAATGATTCATCCGATTACTTGATAATCATTATTTATATTAGACATAGCGTTAGTTACATTACGGGGTTACAAATACATCTTTATAATTTTTTACCACTACTTTTTCATCGAACGGATCGATTTACCATTTCGCTGGAATACAGCATTTTTTGACAGACCTTACAGATACTTCTCTGATAACATATGGAAACAGAAAAACTAAACTGGTTAGAAAAAAGACTTCAGACACTTGATGAGTATGAGCGCGAACCGGTTCCTGAAAAAAAGCTTAAGGGCTGGCGTGGCTTTCTGGGTATGTACGCCGGTGAACATACCGCGGGAACAGAATTTGTGATCGGCGCGCTTTTCGTTGCGCACGGTGTTTCTTTTATGGATCTCGTTATCGGGCTTATCATTGGAAACCTGCTGGCCGTATTCAGCTGGGCTTTTTTATGTGCCCCGGTTGCGGTGAAAACCAAACTTACACTCTACTGGCAATTGAAAAAGATCTGCGGAGATCATCTGGCCAGCCTCTACAATGTTGTGAATGCCATTATGTTTTGTTTCCTGGCCGGTGCGATGATCGCTGTGGCCGCAACTGCAGTTGGTCTGCCTTTTCAAATCCCGATGCCGGGACTGGATGATCTCTTCCCAACCAGTATTGGCTGGATCCTCACCGTCTTTTTTGTTGGCACCATCATCACCATCATTGCCATCGCCGGTTATGAATATGTGGCGCGCTTCGCAAATATCAGTTTTCCATGGATGTTTCTTGTTTTTGTAGCTGCTGCTATTGCCGTTCTCCCTTCGCTTGGCGTAGAATCGGTTTCCGGATTCACCACGGCGGCAAATGAACAGATCTGGACCGGTGTCGCTGCGGAAGGCCTCACACAGTTTACCGTCTGGCACGTTATCTTTTTCGCCTGGTTCGCAAACATGGCCATGCACATTGGGATGAGCGATATGTCGATCCTCCGGTATGCAAAAAAATGGCAGTACGGGTTTGCATCTGCGGCCGGTATGTTTTTTGGGCACTTCATCGCCTGGATGGCCTCCGGTGTTCTTATGGCAGCAGCTGCAGGTGCCGTTGCTCCCGGGCTGATCGCTTATAATAGTGCAGGAATTGCCGGAGCAATCTGCGTTGTCATCGCAGGCTGGACCACAGCAAACCCAACGATCTACCGGGCCGGGCTTGCATTTCAGTCTGTCACGCCCAACTGGAAACGGTGGAAAGTTACGCTCTTTACCGGCTTTTTCACCACAGTAATTGCCTGCTTTCCCGCTCTCGTAATGAATCTGCTCGATTTTGTGGCCCTCTATGGCTTGGTGCTGATGCCTATGGGTGCTGTTGTGCTGCTGGACGTACTCTTTTTCAAAAAGTTTAACCTGATACCCAATTACGCCGAACAGGTTGGAATCAAATTCAACTGGGCCGCAGCCATCACGTGGTTTTTTACCCTCGGATTTTGCCTCTTCCTGAATCTATACGCAGGAATTGAAATCTTCTTCCTCGGGCTGCCCGGATGGTTTGTAGCTGTTGGCGTCTACATCGGCATGAGTTACCTGATTCACACAAAGAGCATCAAAAAAACTGAAAAAATTGAACACACAGAACAATCTTAACTGTAATGAGTGAAAATACAATGACTACAAAGAAGACGAGAAAAAGTACGACAGAACACTATTTCAGAACTGTGGAAAGTGAGTGGGATGATTCTCATGCCGATAAGCTCGATCCTGTCGGACGGCTGGTCTACCGCTCTAATCTTTTGGGCAGCGATGCCTATGTAAACAATACAGGCGGCGGCAACACGTCCAGCAAGCTGACGGAACAAGATCCCATTTCCGGCGAAGAGGTATCCGTGTTATGGGTGAAAGGATCCGGCGGCGATCTCCGAACCGCAAAACGCCCGAACTTTGCATCTCTCTACCAGGATAAGCTCCTAAACCTGCAGGATATCTATCACAATAAAGAGAATACCGGGCTAAAAACTCCCGCAGAGGATTCTATGGTACAGATGTATCCTCACTGCACCTTCAATCTGAATCCGCGTGCACCGTCGATCGACACGCCCCTGCACAGTTTCATCCCGTTTGATTTTGTAGACCATACCCATCCTGTGCCGATTATCTCTATCGCCACAGCGGATAACGGAAAAGAAATCATGAAAGAGATTTATGGGGATGAAGTCGCCTGGGTAGATTGGATGCGTCCCGGATTTGAACTGGGTCTCGCACTTCAGAATACGATCAAAGAAAATCCCGGCATTAAGGGAATTATCCTGGGCGGACACGGACTGATTAACTGGGATAATGACGATAAAGCGTGTTATGAACTTAGTCTCGATCTGATTAACCGCGCGGCTGAATATCTTGCAGAAAACGAAAAGGGAGCGGATACTTTCGGTGGAAACCAGTACACGTCCCTGCCGGAAGAGGAACGGCACGATCTGATCGCTGATGTTTCTCCTTATATCCGCGGGCTGCTTGCTGAAGACGACCGCTTTATCGGAACCTACCAGGATGATGAAGTTACCCTGCAGTTTATCAATTCTGCAGATGCCGGACGGCTGGCTGAACTGGGAACCTCGTGCCCCGACCATTTTCTGCGTACAAAAATCAAACCGCTCTACATTGACTGGAATCCGGATGCAGAGAATTCAGACGATCTGAAATCGAAAATTGAAAGCGGGCTCGAACAGTATCGGAAAGATTACGCCGTATATTACAACCAGTGCAAAGATGATGAGTCGCCCGATATGAGAGGCGGAAATCCCACTGTACTATTGATTCCCGGCCTTGGCATGATTACCTGGGGGAAATCAAAAAGTGAATCCCGGGTGACGGCAGAGTTTTACACAGCCGCAATCGGTGTGATGAGAGGAGCAGAATCAATCGGATCATACACCGCCCTGCCGCGTCAGGAAGCGTTCGATATTGAATACTGGGCTCTTGAAGAGGCAAAACTCCAGCGAATGCCGCCCGAAAGCGAGCTTTCAAGAAAAGTGGTACTGGTTATCGGATCTGGAAGCGGCATTGGCAAGGCGCTTGTTCCGAAACTGATCGATGAAGGCGGAACGGTTGCCTGCCTCGACCTGGATGAAAACAACGCTAAAAATACTGCTGATGAAATTCTTGGTAAGATCGGTATGGGAATTGGTGTTGCCGGATCAGGCATCAGCCGCAGCGGTGATGTGATCGGGCTGGGATGCGATATAACCGATCGAAATTCAGTTAAGGAAGCAATCAGGCAGACGATTCTCGCCTATGGCGGCGTGGATATGGTAGCCGTTACCGCCGGTCTGTTTCCCACCCCTGATGAAAATGGAAATCTGCCGGATACCGCATGGGATAAATCGTTTGCTGTAAATGTAAAAGGTAACTTTATTGTAGCAGATGAAATGTCAGCCACATGGAAGAAGCAGGGAATGGAAGGCAGCATGGTGATTACAACCAGTGCAAATGCCGTGGTTGCAAAAATCGGAAGTATGGCGTACGATACAAGTAAATCCGCTGCAAACCATTTGGTTAGAGAGCTCGCAATCGAGCTTTCACCGGAAATCAGGGTTAACGGCGTTGCGCCGGCAACCGTAGTGGATGGAAGCAGCATGTTTCCCAGAAATCGTGTGATGGCCTCGCTAACCAAATACAACATCGATTTTGATGAAAGTGAGGAGACTGAAGAGCTCCGCGAAAGGCTGGCAGATTTTTATGCTCAGCGAACGCTTACACAGCGATCGATCTCCCTCGAACAACAGACTGAAGCGATCTATTCGCTGCTGAGCTCCCGGTTTGAAAATACAACCGGCCACATCATCCCCGTGGATGGCGGCCTTAAAGATGCGTTTATGAGATAGCAGCTGCTGTAACGCTTTACCCCTGATATGGGTGAAAAATCCACTCTGCAGCCTCCGGGTTTGCAGGGTGGATCATTAACTTGATTTTCGAAAAAACCCAACTTGATATGAACAGTATTCTTAAAATTGTTTCATTCAGCGGACTGCTGCTTACCATTGTGCCGTCATTTCTCGTCTTTAACGGTACCATCAGTTTTCAACTGCACACTACCCTGATGCTTGTCGGCATGATTTTGTGGTTTGCCTCTTCTCCGTTCTGGATGAAGGAGAAAAAACTATGAAAATCAATAAAAATCAGATTGACGAACACAATCGAAAAAGCGCTGACGGCCATCAGGATGCCCTGCGTCTGCTTGAAGATCAACTTTCCAAAAACGGGATCAGCCCGGACGATTTGGTTCAAAAACTTTCAGATTTCCAGGTTGCTATTCCAAGCTGGGCACTGGGTGCCGGAGGAACGCGTTTCGGGCGGTTTAAGATGGGAGGTGAGCCGCGTACACTGGAAGAGAAAATCGAGGATGTAGGCATCATTCACGCACTCAATGGATCCAGCGGTGCCATATCACTCCACATCCCCTGGGATATACCGGACGATACGGAAGCGATCAGGCAGAAAGCAGATGCACTTGATCTGTTATTCGATGCCGTAAATTCCAACACGTTCCAGGATCAGCCGGATCAGAAATTTTCATATAAGTTCGGTTCACTCAGCCATACCGATTCGCGCGTACGAGAGCAGGCCGTGGCTCATAATAAAGAGGTGATAAAAATCGGGAAGGAACTGGGATCTAAGGCACTTACGGTCTGGCTCGCCGACGGATCCAATTTTCCCGGCCAGCAAAACCTGCGGAAAGCCCTCGATCGCACCCGGCAGTCTCTTGAAGATGTTTATTCCGACCTTCCATCCGACTGGACGATGCTGATTGAGTACAAACCGTTTGAACCCAATTTCTATTCCATGGTTATCCCCGATTGGGGAACATCCTTTCTGCTCGCTTCCAAATTGGGAGATCGTGCAAAAACGCTGGTCGACCTGGGGCATCATCTGCCAAACACCAATATTGAGCAGATTGTTGCCACTCTGATGATGGAGAACAAACTTGGCGGGTTTCATTTTAACGATTCAAAATATGCGGATGATGACCTCACCACCGGCTCCATCAAACCGTACCAGCTTTTTCTGATTTTTTGTGAACTGACAGACCAAGTGGACAACCCCGATGACACCACGTTTTCCGATCTCGCATGGATGATTGATGCCAGTCATAACGTAAAAGATCCGCTTGAAGATCTGCTGCAATCCGTTGAAGCGATACAGATCGCCTATGCCCGTGCGCAAATCCTCGACAGAAAAGAGCTTGAAAGCGCACGCCGGGATAATGATGTGGCCCGGGCCCAGGATATTTTACAAGAAGCATTCCGGACCGATGTGCGCCCCCTGTTGCGTGAAAGCAGGCTAAAAAACGGCGCTGCAATTCAGCCGGAGATACTGTTCAGGGAACTGAACGTGCGGGATCAATTGGTCCGCGTCAGAGGCAGCGATTCTACCGCTACCGGGTTGTAACCCCGAATCTGCATCAGCTGGGCAATCAACCTTTAATCAGCAAAAAAGGCCACTATGTCATCATCCATACCTGTTACAGCCATTTTTGACATCGGGAAAACCAATAAAAAATTCCTGCTGTTCGACGACCGTTTTAACATCGTCTATAGCAGAAAAAATAATCTTGATGAGACGACTGACAACGACGGCTTCCCATGTGAAGATATTGAACAGTTAAACAAGTGGATTCAAGAGGTCACCAAAGAAGTGGCCCATCAAAACAAATATGTAATTCGTCAGCTGAATGTGTCGGCTTACGGCGCCACTCTTGTTCACCTTGACAAAAACGGGGACCCGACTGCACCGATGGAAAACTATCTGAAGCCATATCCTGAAGAGCTGAAAGAACAATTCTATGATACGTATGGCGGCAGGAATCAATTTTCTACAGAAACCGCATCCCCCCCAATGGGAATGCTCAATTCGGGCTTGCAGCTCTACCGGATCAAACATGAAAACCCGGAATTACTAAAATCGATCAACGCTACGCTTCATCTTCCCCAGTATATCAGCTATCTTTTTACCGGCAGAAAAACCGCTGATCTTACAAGTATTGGCTGCCATACCGGAATGTGGAACTACCGGAAAAACACCTATCATCCCTGGTTGAAAAAGGAAAAATTACAGCATTTACTGCCCGACCCTGAACTTCCAAAAAAAACCACCAATGGCCATTTTGAAAGTCATCATTTTGAAACCGGCATTGGAATTCACGACAGTTCAGCCGCGCTCGTTCCGTATCTTATCGGGCTTGATGAACCCTTTATTCAGCTCTCAACCGGCACATGGAGTATTGCCATGAACCCGTTCACTCAAACAGAGCTGACTTATGATGATCTTGAAAGGGATTGCCTTCAGTATCTGAATATATACGGTGAACCGGTGAAGGCGTCCCGGCTGCTGCTTGGTGCGGAATATTCACATCAGCTTGAAAAAATCTCGGCTTACTTTAATAAAAACAGGAAAACTCCGGGAAATCATGCCGATCCAACTCTACTGAAAAAACTAATCAACAATCCTGATCCCGACCGGAAACTTATCCTCGAAAAAGCGGGCGAAACCGGCCCGCATCCACACACCGGCAGGGGAACGTGGAATCTTGACGTTTTTAACACGTTCAGGGAAGCGTGCCATCAACTTATGCTCGACCTGGTATCTATACAGACAGACGCCATACGGCTTGCCGAGGGAGAAACCACAGCCAAACAAATTATTGTTACCGGAGGTTTTGCAAATAACTCTTTTTTCTGCAGATTACTGGCAACTCATTTCCCGGATAAAAAAATATATACTGCATCCACATCCTATGCATCGGCGCTGGGAGCGGCCCTGGTGATGAATATCGATACCTTAAAGCCCGGGTGGGTAAAAGATCTGCTCGGCCTGAATCTTGTGGATCCGATAGACGGAGTGCCGGTTGGGGATTATGCCTGGAATGAGTCTCACAATCAAACCTTATAAAAACAGCATCTATGAATGTCTCGCTCTTTCTTACCTGTGTGAATGATACGCTTTTTCCGGGTACCGGCAAGGCTGTGGTTCATCTGCTTGAGAGACTTGGCCATACGATAGATTTCAACCCGGAACAGACATGCTGCGGCCAGATGCATTACAACACCGGCTATCGTGATGAAACTGTACCGCTGGTTCGGCGTTTTGTTGAACTGTATGAAGATGCCGAAGCGGTGGTGGTGCCGTCGGCTTCCTGCGCCGGAATGATTCATGAATATTATCCCAAAATTGCGGAAACCACCGGTGATTCAGCGCTTGAAAAAAGTGTGTCAGAATTACTGCCAAGAGTATTTGAACTGTCCGGTTTTTTGGTAGACAAACTCAAAATTGAAGATGTGGGAGCCTATTTCCCGCACCGCGTTACCTATCACCCGACCTGCCACTCCCTGCGTGTGCTTCACGTGGGGGATGCCCCGCTGAAACTGCTGAAAAATGTACGGGGACTGGAGTTTGCTGAGCTGCCGAATGCCCTGGAGTGCTGCGGCTTCGGCGGAACTTTCGCAATCAAAAACAGCGATACATCAGCAGCCATGGTGGGAGACAAAATTCATCACATCAAACAGACCGGTGCTGAAATCTGCGTTGCGGCAGATAATTCCTGCCTGATGCATATCGGCGGAGCGATGAGCCGGCAGCGAAGCGGCATCCGAACGGTTCATCTTGCTGAAGTTTTGGCCTCAACCGAAGAGAAGCCGGGAGGAAAACAGTGAAAAAGGAAAATCGATCCTCCCTTCCGACATTCGAACAGAGTGCCGGTCATTATCTGGCCGATACGCAGCTGCGAAAAAATATTGGTCATGCCACCCAAACGATTCGAAAAAAAAGGGATGACGTCACCGGGGAGCTGCCCGATTGGGAAGAGCTCCGTGAGTCGGGCCGGCAGATCAAGCAGCAGGTGATGAACAACCTGGATGATTACCTGCTTGAACTCGAAGAATCGGTAACAGCGGCGGGCGGAGTGGTTCACTGGGCCGCGGATGCCGATGAGGCAAACCAGATTGTTACGCAACTGATCCGTGAAAAACAGGAGACGGAAGTTGTGAAGGTGAAATCGATGACAACCGATGAGATCCGGCTGAATGAAGCACTGCAAAACGCCGGGATTACGGCTCTGGAAACCGATCTTGCCGAGCTTATTGTGCAGCTTGCCGGCGATGAATCATCGCATATCCTGGTGCCTGCCATTCATAAAAACCGGTCAGAGATCCGGGATCTTTTCAAAGAAAAACTGAATATTGAACATCTGAGTGATGAGCCGGCCGACCTTGCAGAAGCGGCACGCCTCTACCTGAGAAAGAATTTTTTAAAGGCAAAAATTGGCATCAGCGGCGGGAATTTTGCCGTTGCCGAAACCGGGACTGTGGCTGTTGTAGAATCAGAAGGAAACGGACGGATGTGCACCACCCTGCCGGACACGCTGATTACCGTTTTGGGGATAGAAAAAATCATCCCAAAATGGTGTGATCTTGAAGTATTTATGCAGCTTCTGCCCCGCTCCTCCACAGCGGAACGGATGAATCCCTACAACACATTCTGGACCGGCACAACCGATGGGGACAGTCCGCAGGAATTCCACCTGGTTTTGCTTGATAACGGCCGTACAAAAGTTTTGGCTGATGAAACCGGGCGGCAAACACTGCACTGTATCCGCTGCAGCGCCTGCCTGAATATTTGTCCCGTTTATGAACGAACCGGAGGCCATGCCTATCACAGCATTTATCCGGGTCCGATCGGCGCCATTCTCACTCCGCAGCTGCGCGGATTAGATGATTCATCTGCCGCCTCCCTCCCCTACGCCTCTTCGCTCTGCGGTGCCTGTTATGAGGTTTGCCCCGTGAAAATCAATATCCCTGAGGTACTGACACATCTTCGGGGCAACATTGTGGAGCACAATAAAAAAAATGGCGGCATCCGGTTCAAGATGGATTCAACTCACGTGGGTATGCGTTTGATGGCGCGGGCTTTCCGGAGCAGAAAACGATATGAACGGCTCCAAAAAATCGGGCAAACGGGTCAGAAACTATTTGAAAAAGATGGCATGATTTCAAAACTGCCGGGCGAACTTTCAAAATGGACAGACTTCCGGGATCTGAAACCGATCCCGAAACAGACGTTTCGTGAGTGGTGGAGGGATCGTTCATGAGCGGCTCCAAAAAAGAGATTTTGCAAAGAATTCGAACATCTCTCGGTGAGAAAGAATCCCGAGCGGAACTGCCGGCGATCCAAAGAGACTATAACCGGAAAGGCACCAGCGACCTTAAAAGTATTACCAATCAGTTTGCATTACGGGTGAGCGATTACAAAGCCGTGGTTGAATATGTTGACAAGCCATCCATTTGCAGAAAGGTTGATGAGATCTGTTCCGAATCCGGAATTAAAAAACTGGTTATTCCGCCCGGACTGAATCCAGATTGGCTTGATTCTCTTTCCCCTGGTATAGAACTCCTTCACGACGATCCGCCACTTTCAAAACAGGATTTAAATAACAGTCACGGCGTTTTAACCGGCTGCCGGGTTGCGGTTGCACAGACGGGAACCATCATCCTTGATAGCGGTGCCGGGCAGGGACGCAGAGCACTTACCCTGCTTCCAGATTACCATATTTGTGTGGTGGAGAGCGAACAGATCACCGATATTTTTCCGGAGGCAATTGCAAAGCTAACGGATACCGTGCGATCCACCGGAAGGCCTGTTACCATGATATCAGGGCCATCCGCCACATCGGACATCGAACTGGACCGCGTTGAAGGAGTTCACGGCCCAAGAAACCTTCACGTACTTATTGTTTGATCGTGAAATCCCGGGTGCAAATTCAGGTTTCCGTTCAACAGAAAATATAGTGACTGAAATCAATTTATTGCAGTATATAAAGAAACCGGTTCTCTCTTAAATATGTGAGCTGAACCTGAAATCAACATACCATCTAACCGAATAAAAACAGATCACACATCATGAAAATTGCTGATTTAAATAAAATCGAAGGACGCAGATTTCCCGCAAAACGCCTGACACGTAATATTGTTGGCGGCCCGTCACCTATCCAGGCCGAGGCTTTCTCCATGGGTATGGTGACACTTGATCCTGAAGGCGGCCAGGTTCCGTGGCATAATCATGAACAGGAAGAGGTTTATCTTATCCTTGAAGGGGAAGGCGAAATGTGCCTCGGAGAAGAGCGGTTCGCACTCAAAGCCGGCCAGACAATCTACATCCCGCCAAATGAATTTCATCAGCTGACCAACCGCCAAAAGAAACCACTGAAGATGATCTACTGTTATGGTCCGGCCGGAGATGTAGCCCACTGGCGCCAGGAGCTTGATGGAACGCTGCCCAAAGAGGGTGTGGATGTTCCTTCCCTCCCCGATGGGGCATGGCCACAGTGTACCGACGCTCCAGAATGAGCTTTCTGGTAATTTGAACGGTTTCGTTCCGGTATCCTATCAATCAAAAAAAATTAACGTTTTAAAGGAGTATTTAACCATGAGTGAAAATCTCAAAACACATAAAATTGGCATCATCATGAACGGTGTGACCGGCCGTATGGGTAAAAATCAGCATTTGATGCGGTCGATCCTTCCTATCATTGAACAGGGTGGGGTAAAAATCAGCCAGTCGGAAACCATCCTCCCCGATCCCGTTCTGGTTGGACGGAATGCAAAAAAACTGGAAAAGCTGGCTGAAGAATCTGGCATCGAAAACTGGACAACCGACCTGGATTCGGTTCTGAATGATGACCACTACCAAATCTATTTTGATGCCCAGCGAACCGACCTCCGCGTGGAGAGTGTAAAAAAAGCTGTTGCGGCAGGAAAACATATTTACTGCGAAAAACCATCGGCCGTAACGACCAAAGATGCTGTTAAACTTTATGAAGTCGCCCACAAGGCAGGTGTAAAACACGGTGTGGTGCAGGATAAACTCTGGTTGCCAGGTCTTGTAAAACTGCGTCAGCTTCGCGAACAGGGATTTTTTGGTGAGATTTTGAGCGTTAAAGGCGATTTCGGATACTGGGTATTCGAAGGAGATACCGTACCGGCACAACGTCCATCCTGGAACTATCGAAAGGAAGATGGCGGTGGGATGATCCTGGATATGTTCTGCCACTGGCGGTATGTCATCGATAATCTTTTTGGGGATGTAGAGGCGGTCTCCTGCCTGAGCGCCACACACGTGAAAGAACGGTTTGATGAAGATGGCGAGCCGTATAAAGCCACCGCTGATGATGCAGCCTATGCAATTTTCAAGCTTAAGAACGGCGTCATTGCCCAGTTTAATTCCTCATGGACAACCCGCGTACGCCGCGATGATCTGCTGACTGTTCAGGTCGACGGAACCAAAGGTTCTGCTGTTGCCGGTCTCCGTGATGCCTGGATTCAACCCTATGGCGCCACACCCAAACCGGTATGGAATCCCGATGTTGATCATGATCACGATTTCCGAAAGGACTGGATTAAATTACCTCATCAGCAGGAATTTGATAACGCATTTAAAATTCAGTGGGAGCTGTTTCTGCGCCATGTGGTTAAAGATGAACCTTTCCGCTGGAACCTGCTGGAAGCTGCTAAAGGGAATCAGCTCGCCGATATCGGGTATGAAGCTGCGGAAAAACGGCAGTGGATGGACGTGCCTGATTTGGTGTGAAGATTTAAGCAGGTAGCAGGTAGCAGGTAGCAGGTAGCAGGTAGCAGGTAGCAGGTAGCAGGTAGCAGAAGGTAGTTATTGAAATATTATAGGGCCTAATTAAAATTAAATTACAGAAGAAATTTTTATAGAATGAAGATCAATCAAAATCTATCTCCCCAAACCCTCAAGAATGATTTAGATAATGTGTGGGAGCATTCCGCACGTAAAATTCACCTGATCCGAAAAGAGTACGATACGGATAAGGGTTCCCCGGTTTTTACGGAAGCTGGAAAATATACCACCCGCGGCTGGACCGAGTGGACGCAGGGATTTCAGTTTGGCGGGGAGATTCTTCAGTTTGATGCAACCGGCGATACCGGGTTTCTAAAACTCGGCCGCCAGGCTACCCTCGATCTGATGGCGCCTCATATTACCCACATCGGGGTTCATGATCACGGTTTTAATAATGTGAGCACATATGGCTCCCTACTCAGGCTGCTAAACGAAGGTAAGTTTGAAGCGGGCGACTGGGAAAAGAACTTTTATGAGCTCGCTCTGAAATCAACAGGCGCGGTTCAGGCTGCACGATGGACAAAGACAGCCGACGGAATTGGGTTTATTCACTCCTTTAACGGACCTCATTCTCTTTTTGTAGATACAGTTCGCACACTCCGGGCTCTTTCTCTCAGTCATACGCTGGGCCATGCACTCTTTGCAGAACACGATGAAAAAATCTCTCTGCTCGGCAGATTGATTGAACACGCCACTATGACGGCACGGTACAGCGTCTATTACGGCGAAGGCCGTGATGCCTATGATCTTTGGGGACGAACCACGCACGAAGCCATTTTTAATGTTACGGACGGCCAGTTCCGATGCCCCAATTCACAACAGGGCTACTCCCCGTTTTCTACCTGGACACGCGGTTTATCCTGGGCTATGTGCGGATTTCCGGAACAGCTCGAATTTCTGAACACAGTTTCGGATGAAGAACTTGAACCCTTTGGAGGAAGGGATGAGGTCGAAACAATGATGCTGAAAGCGGCCAAAGCAACCTGCGACTTCTACATTGATAACAGCTCCGCAGATGGCATTCCGTACTGGGACACCGGCGCTCCGAACCTCCATAAGCTCGGTGACTACACCGCTTCAGACGCCGATCCATACAACGAACATGAACCTGTGGATTCTTCCGCAGCAGCAATTGGTGCTCAGGGTCTGCTCCGTCTGGGTAGTTACCTGAAGAACGCAGGAAAAACAGAAGAGGGTGACCGCTACTACCAGGCCGGGCTGACCGTAGCATCAACCCTCTTCAAGGAACCGTATTTAAGTACGGATGATGCTCACCAGGGACTCCTGCTGCACTCCGTATACCATCGTCCAAACGGATGGGACTACATTCCCGACGGGCAATCAGTTCCGTGCGGTGAATCGAGCATGTGGGGAGATTATCATATGAGGGAACTGGCGCTATGCCTCACCCGAATGGCGAATGATGAACCTTATTACACATTTTTCAACGAGATCGGGTAATTAACCCGGTGTCTTTCGATAACACCAGAATTTTATAAAACAAACAGATTGAAATATGAATCCAGCAGCATTAGTAACCGGTGGCTCACGGGGTATCGGCCTTTCTATTGCGCATCAGCTTTGTGAAAACGGGTATGATGTAGCCATCAATGGCGTACGGGAAGAATCGCGCGTTACAGAAACTTTGGAAAAACTCCGGTCACACGGAACAGAAGTCATCTACTGCCGCGGAGATATCGGGGCGGATGAAGACCGGCTTGGGATTGTAAACAAATTAAAATCCGAATTCGGGCGGCTGAATGTATTGGTTAATAACGCCGGTGTGGCTCCAAATGAACGGCTCGATCCGCTGAATGCAACTACGGAAAGTTTCGACCGCCTTATGCGGATCAACCTGAAAGGCCCCTATTTTCTTACTCAGGCGATTGCCAACTGGATGGTGGAGCAGAAAGGCGGGGATAAAAATTACAGTGGTGCCATCATTACAATCGGTTCAATATCAGCAACAGTCGTTTCTGAAAACCGGGGAGATTACTGCATGTCAAAAGCCGCCCTTGCCATGCACAGCCGGGTCTGGGCTGTTCGGATGGCCGAATATGGCATACCGGCATATGAAGTACGGCCCGGAGTTACACGAACCGACATGACCTCTGCCGTTACCGATAAATATGACAAACTTATAGCGGATGGACTCACCATCCAGCCCCGCTGGGGCACTCCGGAAGATGTTGGAAAAGCTGTTTTGGCTCTTGCCAGCGGTGATTTTCCGTATTCCTCAGGAGAAGTTTTCATGGTTGACGGCGGGTTAACGGTACCACGATTATAGCACAACATTTTTTTAACGGCTCGATGCCGGTTACACTACATTTTGGATGGAATGCAAAAAACGGATAAGGAAAAAGGGACAAAAGAGACTCCGGAAGATGGCACAACGGAAGGTTTTGCGCTGGCAGAATCTGCTAATGGCCCGATAAGTCCACTTAAGTGGATCGGATTTATTGGCGGGTTGTTTGTTTTTGTACTGATGATTCTTGCCAGTCCGCCCGAAGGATTAAGCCTTGCAGGCTGGCGAACCGCTGCTGTTGCCACACTGATGGCCACCTGGTGGGTAACTGAAGTTATCCCCATATCGGCTACAGCCATGCTGCCGCTGGTTCTTTTCCCCATACTGGGTGTCGGAGATATCGCAGCCGCTGCAACTCCATATGCTCACCCGATGATTTTTCTCTTCCTGGGCGGATTTATCATTGCAATTGCCATGCAGCGCTGGGACCTTCACCGCAGGATTGCGCTCAATATCATCGCGCTTATTGGCTCTAAACCCAGAAGTATTATTGCCGGATTTATGGTTTCTGCAGCCTTTATGAGTATGTGGGTAAGCAACACCGCATCTACCATGATGATGCTGCCAATTGCCATGTCGGTGATAATGCTCACCCGCTCGCCAGACCACTCCATTGAAGATCAAAAACAGTATACAAACTTTGGATTAACCCTGATGCTGGCTATCGCTTTTTCAGCCAGCGTAGGCGGGTTGGGAACGGTTATCGGAACACCAACAAATGCATTGATGATCGCTTTTGTGGATGATGCTTATGGCATACAAATCAATTTTGCAGAGTGGATGCTTATCGGTCTGCCGGTTGTAATCCTCGGACTTCCGGTAATTTTTTATACCCTCGCCAACCTGGTCTACCCGGTAAAAATCAAATCACTGCCGGGCGGACGTAAGTTTATACTAGATGAATTGAAAAGTCTCGGCAAGATTACGCGGCCCGAAGTATTGGTTGCCGTTATCTTTACACTTGTTGGCGTGTTGTGGATGACACGTCCACTCATTGAAAGAACTATGCCCGAAATCTCGGATGCGGGAATCGCCATTTTTGGTGCACTACTTCTATTTCTGATCCCGGTAGACCTGAAAAATGCTACTTTCCTGATGCGATGGAAAGATGCCGAAAAGCTTCCCTGGGGTGTATTGATTCTTTTTGGCGGTGGCCTCTCCCTTGCCGGTGCCATTCAGCGCACCGGACTGGCCGAATGGGTTGGAGGATTTTTTGCAATCCTCAGCGGATGGCACGTTATCCTGATTCTGTTTATCGTGGCCATTGTGATTATCACCTTTACCGAGCTGGCAAGTAATTCAGCAACTGCTGCCGCATTCCTGCCGGTCATCGGTTCGGTTGCAATTAGCGTGGGACAGGACCCGCTTCTTTTTGCCGTCCCCGTGGCATTGGTTGCAAGCTGTGCATTTATGCTGCCGGTAGCAACCCCGCCAAATGCCATTGTGTACGGCAGCGGTGTGATGACTATTCCGCAAATGGCAAAAGCCGGATTTACATTAAACATCTTTTTTGCCATACTTGTTACATTACTCACATATTTTCTCTTTTCCGTCATGCTGGGAATTGAAATTGGACACATCCCCGCATCCATCACACAATGATTCTTAAGTATTTATGATACAGATCAAAAAAACCACACTACTTCTTTTTATATCCGCTGCACTGATTTTCCAGTTATTTCACGCTGATATCAGCGCGCAATCCTATTCGATAACCGTATCCGCAGGTGAGCTGGATCGCATGGAATCTCCGGTTTCGTTCTACTTTCCCGAAGCGGTGGAACCGGGAGTATATCGCATTCAGAGTTCCGACGGAGATTCACACACACTTCAGGTGGATGATCAAAACCGGGGATGGTTTCTGCTGAGCGAACTATCAGCAGGAGAATCCAGAACCTATCAGTTTTCAGGTGAACAAGCTGATGAGTCCTCCTCGGTTTCCAAAAATATCGACAGCAATACCATCACCTTTCAGGCCGGCGGAAGTGATGTAATCAGCTATTTCCACGGCATGAATGAACCTCCTGAAGTTTTAGATGAGCGATATCAGCGGGGCGGATATATTCACCCGGTTCTCTCCCCCGGCGGCACCGTTTTATCAAACCACCTGAACCCAGACGGGCATCCGCATCACTCCGGAATATGGTCGGCGTGGCCACATACGGAATTTGAGGGCCGCACTCCCGATTTCTGGAACGTGCACCAAAATAGCGGACGGGTGGATCAGCAGGATTCGCTGGATGTGGCCTGGGATGGACCGGTACATGCCGGTTTCCGTGCAAAACACTACTTTGTGGATCTTTCCACATCCAACCCGGTCATTGCACTGAATGAAGAGTGGGAAGTTCGGGTCTACCCATCTGCGAGAGGTGAAAATGTGCATATGTTTGATCTAAGAGTGATTCAAACTGCCAATACGGATCAACCGTTACACCTTCCCGAATATCGCTACGGCGGGGTCGGCTTCAGGGGCCATGTGGACTGGGATGATCCCGATAACGCAACGTTTCTCACATCCGACGGCCTTGGACGGGACGGTCATGCCACCCGTGTTCGATGGACGCATATCGGCGGGCATAGTGAAGGCGAGTTGGCCGGAATATCAATTATGAGTCATCCCGAAAACGTTCGCCATCCCCAGCCGGTACGAATTCATCCGAATGAACCGTTTTTTAATTATGCTCCCGTTCAGATGGGAGATATGATTATTGAAGCAGGATCTCCCTACACGGCCAAATATCGCTTTATCACCTACGATGGCGAACCCGATACCGACCTGATCGAAGCGGTCTGGAATGATTACGCTTATCCGCCCGGCGTTACAGTTACAAAAAATAACGACGAATAAAAGGCTCTCTGATGACGAATGCAAAACATGTTTTTACCAAATCCGGACTTCTTCTCCTGAGTATAATTCTGCTATTTCAGGCGTGTGGTGAAGAGCCGGAACATATCACTGAAGTGGATTTCGATAACGTTGAATTTGCCCACTTTGTAGAGCGTGAGTTTCCCTTCATCACCACCTCCATGATGATGCGCCATGAAGAGGAGTGGTTCATTGAAAATAATATCGCAGCCCGATGTATTGCGCTGATTCTCGGCGAAGAGTCCTACGCCTGTTTTGATACCGATATGCTTCGCTGGGCGGCCGCCTGGACCGGAGATTTTGTGCCGATGGAAGGCGTTTCACACCGGTCCTATCCCGATTATCTCGGACGAAATGATGTGATGGTGGAACTGCCGGGAACTCCGAAACTTGTCACCGGTCAGTATCCCGGATGGAATGCAGGTGAACCTCTGTTTGATGATCCGCGTCAGCCCGCACCTCATCCGGATGAACCTTCCTGGGGAGCCATGCCGCAGGAAATGGGCCGCTGGAACGGAATCTACGTCACCGATGAGGGGCCCGTTCTCTCCTACTCCATCGGGCAGACCGAAATCCTGGAGTATCCCGGAAGTATAGAATCCGACGGTGAAACCGTATTCACACGAACGTTCCGAATCGAAGCCCCTCAGGAACCGCTCTCACTCAAGTCAGGTGAATTTTCTGATATCACGGAAGTTGAATCCATTGAAAATCGGCTGACCATCACGCATCAAAACGAAAACGATCAAACCGTTTTTGCTCTGACCGGCACGACTGAGAACGCAGAACTGAACCTTATTGACGAGAGATATGCTGTCGTGCAGATTCCGGCGTCCGGCGAAACAGTTGAATTTACGCTGCTCACAAGTCGCGGCAACAACGGTACGGCTGACCGGGTGAATCAGGCCGGGGAATCTGATTTCACCCTGCCGAATTACAATGAAGGGGGATCAAATCTCTGGCCTGATGATGTCTATACCCGGGGCAAAACCGCACCGGACACCTCAGCTTACGTGGTGGATGAATTCACGCTGCCAATTCCCAATCCCTGGAACCGAAATGTGCGTGTTGTAGATATTGACTTTTTTGATGACGGCCGTGCGGCGATTGTTACATTTGAAGGAGATGTCTGGATTGTGGATGGCATCAGCCGCGATCTTCAAAGCGTAAAATGGAACCGGTTTGCTTCCGGCCTCTACGAAACGCAGAGCATTGAGATTGTGGATGGCGAAATCTACACCTACGGAAAAGATGGCATTGTACGTTTGCATGATCTGAATGGAAATGGCTCAGCCGATTATTACGAAAATTTCTCAAACCTGATGGCGCAATCGATCGAAACCCGCGAATGGGCCAGTGACTTTGTAGCAAAACCCGGCGGCGGATTTTATGTTGCCAAAGGTGCCGCACTCGATATGGGCCCAAGAGCATTAACGGCTCCTGTGGAACGTGGCATTCGCGCCGGATCGCAGCATAGCGGCGTAATTCTTGAGATATCGGAAGATGGGCGCAATGCGAATGTGATTGCCAGCGGTTTTCGCGGCCCATACCTGGGCATTCACCCTGAAACCGGATTTTTAACTGCATCCGACCAGGAAGGTCATCACGTACCCTCCACACCGATTCTCACTATAAATGAGACTGACTTTTTCGGAGTAAACGCCACTGCTCATCGTGATGAAATTCCGGAAATCACACCGCCGCTTCTTTGGATTCCTCATAACGTGGATCGATCCGGTATCAGCCAGACCTGGATTACAAGTGACCAGATGGGACCACTAAGCGGAGATTTGGTTCACATGTCCTACGGACGACCCGGTCTCTTCCGCGTGTTGATCGACAGCACAGATTCCGGTGCTCAGGGCGGTGTTACGGTAATTCCCGGCCACTATCCTGTTCCCACCATGAAAGGCAGGGTTCACCCGTCTGATGGCCAGCTTTATGTTGGCGGATTTACTCTGTGGGGAACGAACTCCGACGGAATGACCGGCCTTCTGAGATTGCGATATACCGGCCAGCCATCCTATATTCCGGAAAGTTTTAGTGTTCGTGAAGAGGGAATTTTCCTTCGATTTGACCAGGAACTGGACGAGGAGGCTGTTGCCGATATCTCAGGTTATCGTGCAGAGCGCTGGAACTATCTGCGAACCGAACAATACGGATCGGGGCACTACCAGCTTGACGGATCTCCGGGACAGGAACTGCTTCCGGTTTTTTCCGCTCACCTGTCGGATGATCGAAAAGGAATTTTTCTCGCGATCCCTACCATCGAAGTCGCCGAACAGATGCAGCTAACCTACCGGTTGAAAGCATCTGACGGCCACGAATTTGAAGATGATTTCTGGTTTTCGGTTCATCATGTAGAGCCGGCTGATTTTGAATCGAAAGGATTCAGCGGGATAGAGAAAGATGAGCTTTTTACCGATGCATCCGCATGGGAAGCGCTCGACGATTCCGGTGAGCCGGTCACCGCAGAACGCGGGAAAGTTCTCTTCGAACGATCCGGCTGCATGGGATGCCATACGGTTGACGGCAGCACAGGCACCGGTGTCGGGCCCACAATGAAAGGACTGATCGGCAAAGAGCGCGAATTTCAGGACGGAACTTCAACGGTGGCAGATGTGGAATATATCCGCCAAACAATTCTCCATCCAAACGAACAAATACTTGAAGGGTATGATGAGGGCATGCCATCCTTTCTCGGAATTCTGTCGGATGATGAGATCGATTCAATTGTGCTCTATATTCAATCGCTTGATGAGTAGTCCAGATTCAGTTTTTAATCCATTACTCCCCCACCGGGGAAAACATAGATTCGGTCTTTGTTCTTCTTTTTATCTTTTTTTGACAGGCAAGCTTCCCCCTCATCAATCACCCGGCAGATTTGATTGACCGGGTGGATAAAAGGGCTAAGACTGATTTCGTATTGAACTCAGGTTATTAAGTTGTATCGCGCTCCTTACTAAATTTCAACCAGCGGTTAACCGATTTGACCATTACTTTTGATCATTCCTGTCGTGGTTTACCGTTGTAGGAGGCGGGCCAACATATGAAGGCTTCATTCCTCCAAAGTCAATCATAATTTTCTCAACACTTACAGATGGATCTGTTCCCCACAGCTTGAAACGATAGGTGCCAGGTCCAAGATCCAGCTGCCCGGTTCCAATCAGACGGTTATCCAGTACATTATCCGTCCATGACTGCTCCATATCGAAGGTAATCCATTGAGGATTCTCATCACCAATACTTATAGCGCATCGCAGTTCCTGGGAACCATTCAGGGGATAGGCCGGGACAGCCTCCACAATGACCTCGGCAGATCCACCCTCGGTTACAACAATTTCATAGTCGAGTACAGGAGATTCCTGACGCACTTGTGACAAGTCTTCGACATACCACCTGCTCATCGGTTCCAGAAGCATGGCGGAACCACTTCGTCCTAATCCGGTTAGAGAGCTCCATGAAGCCGCACGCCCACCTTTTTTTTGATTGTACTCACTTGCCGGCATAGAAATCACACCATTAGACTCTACGAAGGCGTTTGACGGGACATTTAATTTTTGATTAAACACAGAAACGGCTACACGGTAGCGCTGTTCCCCGTTGGTAATTTCTATATGGCCATCTATCTCTTTACCTGCAGGTGCTTCATCATATCGAATCGTAACCCAGATCCGCTCGGATCCACCATTCAATGATCCCTCCTGTTCGCTCAGTTCAATCCAGGGGTCGCTGGTTGTTGCCGACCATGCTTCCGATTCTTGTCCCCGGTTAAAAATATCGATAAAATGGCGCTGTTGAGTGTAGCGACTAAATGTGGGGAGACGATTTGTGTCTGTAAACCGGGGGGAGAGCTGCCGTGATTCCTGCACGAAATCGACACCGTACAGTTTCGCTCCATCTTTATGCGGATGAATCGTCAATGTGTTCCGGCCGGGATTCAAAACAAAATCATTCACCCTAAGCTGCTGTATCCTCCCAACGGCACCATCCGTCCTGACCGGTTCATGGTCATTGAGGGTAACCCACCAGGTATCGCTGTTTTCATCCGGGTGATCGACCGATAAATTCAGTGTATGAGTTCCACCGGGCTTGTCATCGACATAAAATTCAAACACCGCTTTTGTGGGACTGTCCACCTCGTAGGGAATGACATCATATGAGTTGGGGCCGGGTATTGTTAGATTTGTTTCCGCTTTCGGCCATCCCAAAAATGTCCCGGCCGAATCTTCCCCGGTCGTAAGCTCTCCAAAAATGTCGGCTTCCGAAGCGCTCATTACGATTTTCGATTCCCGTGTTGTAATATCCGGCAGAGTGCCATCCAGCGGTTGCAGCGGATCAGACTCTCCTTCAATAGCCACACCCAACCCACGAACATTTCCCGTTTCAATACGCGTAGTAATCGGTTCAAAAAATACTGAAGAGCCTTTTTGATATCCGGGACTGTAATCAACGATATGCTCCCATTTTCCATCGGCAATCTCATGGTTAAAATGGTATGTTAACTGCTGTATTTCCTCAAAAGCTGCAAACGCCAAATCGCTCATCTGGTTTGCTGATGCCCGGCCCTGTTTGGCGTATTCTCTGCTTTTATAAGCATACAGCCATTTTTCATTCATGGCAGCGGCGCCGGCAATGGGATAATAGACCAGCTGAAAGTAGGTATCCGAGACTTCTTCGGGAATCTCTTCAGAGAGTTTTTTTGCCCGATCATGCAGATTCTGGTAGCTGATAATCCGCCGCTCCACTTCATCATTGTAATGCCATAAGCTGTACAGCGGATCCTGAACAGGCGGCCAACCGGCCCATTGCGATTCATTGAACCCCATAAATTCCGGCTTCCGTTCGGTGGCAAGCCGGTAATACTCCAACATCAGCTCAGCTATCTCTTCCCCATGCTGTTGCGAAATATCGCGCGAGGCAACAGTATCAAAAAAGGCACTTATGTTTTCGATAGTCCATGAATCGATATCCCAGGCCAGGTCCATGAAGAATTCGGTCTCCCATTCACGTCGTTTCAAATCCCCGACATTGGCAATCCATATTTCATTCATATTGTTTAGCCAGGCGCGGGTCATTTCACGCCAAACCAGAGAGGGTGATGTGGGGGATAACCACAGATAGGGATGGGGCGCGCCAAGATATGACAGATGATAATAGACTCCTGCACCCCCAGAACGCTGCTGTTCGGCCTGGTTAGAAAAACGCCTGATATATCCATGGTTATCATTGGGCCATATAATGGTAATATCTTCCGGGATATCTAATCCATTTTCATAAATCTCGAGCACCTCTTTATATGGGGTAAACGATTGCGGAACTTCGGACACATCTTCATTTATAAACTGACTCAGAAGCCCCCTCTGATCCGAAATTATCTTTTCGAGCGCGTCTACTGCCTCTTCCATGGATCCTACACCTTCCATCCCGGTATCATGAACACCGCGCATACCTACCGTGTAGATGGCGCCCATCCCCTCGCTCTGCTTCACCCGCTCCTTCCAATACTCGTTCAGGGTAGCTGCATTGGTTTGATAATTGTAACTCCCCATCACCTCACGATCCCATTCGCCCACATTATTTCGGAGCAACGGCTCGGCGTGGGAGGTTCCTATCACAATTTCCCATTTTTGTGCAGCCTCCGGATTACCGGGGACCTGGAAAAAGGGGATGGTATTCGGGTGCATTGCCGGCCATATCATGTTGGCTTTGAGACGGAGCACCAGTTCAAATATTTTCTCATACGTTTTGGGGCCGATATTACCAACCGACGGGTCAAACGTTTTGGATGCCCAGGGTTCAAGGCCCCATCCTTCGTCATTCAGGAAGATACCCCGGTACTTAACTGAAGGTGATGTGGAGTAGGTATCTTGAGTACTGACCGATAAAGGGTTCTTCTGTTCAACCGGCACATCCGCCCACCAGTACCAGGGCGACACGCCGATCTGTTTAGACAATTCGAAGACTCCATAAGCCATACCTCTTGGGTCGCTGCCGGCAATAAACATCGCCTGGCTGATACCTTCGACAGGTTCAGATTTAAATACCCACCCATACGTCTCCCACTGTCCCGAAAGGCGCGTAGTATCGATATGGCGGCTAATCAGACCGGAACTGATATCGCCAATTATAATTGCATTCCCCTCTACTCCATCCAGGCCTGAATAAATCGACGGTCGATGGCCGGTTACGGCTTCAATATCCTGAGCCAGCAGATGGGCAGCAATGGAATCCAGTGATGAATGCTCAATATCATACACAATCGATATCGCGCCATCCTGGTCTGCAATAGTGAATTGGGCTTCAGCATCCTGGCAACACCAACCCAGCATTCCTAAAAGTAACAACAACCCTATTTTATGATAACTGGCAGGCGGATTAAGTAGTTTGCTATGTTTCATCATATCATCTTTATGATCGAAATAAGTTTTTGACTGTAAATTCAGGTCAAATTATTTGTATAGGATCAGTATATATTTTTTTCTGTCGTTTATATTTGGAAAACGTTTTAACCTGAGTTCAATTGATAAAACCTGAACAACCGGGTCGTGTCGTGAGTAAAGAATAGATTGAGTAATATAGAAGAAAAATATCGGGACAGAAGATCTGTCTGCCCCAACTGCATAGTCATACTTCAGTTCAGCTTGATTACAGTGAAACAAATAGTTTTAACTTAAAACCTGCTCTTTAAAGGTTTCTTTCTGCCAATTCGAGATTTATTAAACTTGAATCTACTCTTTTAAATTAACTCCGAATTAAGCAGTGAAATAAGAAAATCACATCCTTATTAAATGGAATAGAAGTTGTTGTTAAAAAAAACTGTCTATTCCATATAAAAAACTTCTGCTAACGGAACTGTAACCGGGGAGTTATCCGAATTGACCTCCATAATATCACTCATATAATCCCACCATTTCTTCATGATTGGAAGTTCGGGAAGCTGATCAGCACTGTGCTCTTCTTCCAGTTTATGAACGGCAAAAAGAGTGTGTGTGTCTTCATCCAGAAATATCGCGTAGTCGTAAATTCCGGCCTCTTCCAAAGCCTTTTGCAACTCCGGCCAGATTTCATCGTGCCGTTTTTTGTACTCCTCTTCGAAACCGGGCTTCAGTTTCATTTTAAACGCTTTTTGTATCATCTGTTCGGTAGGTATTTTTGTTTATTTGCTTTGGTTCTAACTTATTTGGGCTTAGCCATCCCTTATGAGGCTTGTGATTGAGCAAGTAGTGAGAAAAACTTTTTTTAGAGCTTCAGAACTGGAAGAACTTTTCAGCCATAAAAAGCTCACTTTTTATTACCACGAGGACACGAGAACACGAAGGGATCACGAAGTGTATTCATTTTATTTACAAACCATCGTGATCCTTTGTGCCATCGTGGTTTCGCACCAATTTTTTTTTAAGCTTAATTATTTGTTCGATCCAAAATTTTCCACTTTTTGAAAGTGATAGTTGAATTCTGTTGAGGTCATAGTTAGATATCCCGGTTACAAACAAGCATTCTGTTAAAACTGTTAATTGTAAGATCCATTCTCTTCATCTTCCGGATGCAGCCGCATGATCATGATATCATTTCCTGTATAATAGCTTGAGTTGAACAGGAGCCATTTTCCGTCCGGACTAATGGAGTGGTGGGAATGTGCATCACCCGTAAATGGTCCATTTCCGCTGGGCCGGTGTCCGGTCGTAAGAAGTGTGTTTTCGCCGGTCTCCAGATTTAACCGATAGATATCGCCATCAAAGTTATCTCCCACGGCCCATTTTAAATCGGGGGTGCCGTAGGCATGCCAGTATCCGGAGCCGCCAATCTGACCTTTATTTTCATATTCACCCGTTCGGATGTTTTTCACGTATATCCCGGTTGAACTACTCTCGCGCAGCCGGTCAAGATGTCCCATCATATTGAAAATAACATGATCCGGCCCCATAAATACTTCATGTGTAACCCATTCGTAATCATCCTCTTCATACACCGGCCGTGTTTCGGCTTCACCGTTTTCATCAACAGTCAGCATCCAGATACGCTGCGGAGAATCACCCCGTGTCTCCCAGCTATAAACCATCTCTCCGGAAACCCAACGGTTTGCCTGCAGATGATTGGCCCAGAACGGCACCTCCAGAAGTTTCTGCAGATCTCCTGATTCAAGGTCAACCATATAGAATGTGGAGAGGTCCTGATTATGTCGCGATATAAAGAAGAGCCGATCCTCGTCAGCATCCAGCGCAAAATCGCCGCTCGGGTTCAGATCTTCCGGTAAATCGGTAACAACCCGGTCGTAGGTTGACGGATCACCCACGCTGCCATTTTCACTATCGGCCAGAAGCGTGCCCAGATCCAGTTCAATTAACTGGTTTCCGCGAAAATGATACGCCACATTGGTTTCCCATCCCAGGTGAAGATTATTGCCGTCATCACCGCCGGTAACCTGCACAATTTCAAAATCTTCCAGTGACACCGCGTAGGCATGACCGCTTCCCAGCCGATTGGAGCGAAAAACGATATACCGTTCATCGGGCGTCCAGCTCGGGTGTGTCTGGTAAAATGTGGAGTTGGAGTAGCGCGCCGTGGTGAGAGAAGTAACCTCAAAACCGGTCACCTTATCCTCGTGGGTCAGATGCTCTGATGCAAAACGCTGTCCAACCTCGTCGGTTTGGGTGAGATCAAATGTCTCATTGAGATGGCTGCGATCGGAGTAGTCCACGCCATGGATCACCTGGGCGCCGGCCGATTGACATAGAAAAAATATCATGAGTAGAAATGGTGTAAAAAACAGGCGATAAGATTGCATGGAGTCAGGTTTTCTATTAAAGTTTGGTTGATCCGGTTAATTGAGGACCGTAACTCAATAGAGCCGTTCCGATTGGATTTCTACTGTAAAAACAAAGCGTACAGAAAGGTACCTGAGGGTCAGGAACCTTTGAACGATTTGATATTGCTGATGATCCCATCCACAAGCTCTGTCCGTGCTTCCACACTTGCCCATGTGATGTGAGGAGTCATGATGATTTTTTCCCTGTTTTTTACTCTCAGCAGAGGATTATCGGGATTGATCGGTTCCTGTTCGAAAACATCCAGTCCTGCTCCGGCAATTTGGTCATCGTCCAGTGCTTGCGCCAGGTCGGACTCGTTTACAATTCCTCCCCGCCCGGTATTGATCAGCAGCGCGGATGGTTTCATCTGTTTCAGCTCCTCGTAACGGATTAGATTTTCGGTGTTTTCATTCAGCGGCGCATGAATTGATAGGATATCAGACGTTTCCAGAAGTTCCTCCAGATCAAGCCGAAGATAGGGCTGATCTGTGTTTTTTCCGGATGTTGAATAGTATGCCACTTCCGCCCCAAACGCTTCTGCGATGCCCGCAACTCTCTGACCAATATTTCCAAGCCCGATGATGCCAAACCGTTTGTTTTTCAGTTCCGTATAGCTGAATTCAAGATTCGTAAAAATATCGCTCTTTGAGTAGCCCCCGCTTTTGATGTATTGATCGTAACCGCGCAGATTATACTGAAGGTGAAGAATCATGGCGAATGTTCCCTGCGCTACGCTGTCTGATGCATAGCCGGCCACATTTTTTACCTGAACACCGCTATTCTCAGCCGCTTCCCGGTCGATGTTATTCATGCCAGTTGCCGCTACACAGATTAATTTGAGATGATTCGCATTCCAGATGATTTCTTCATCCAGCACAACTTTGTTGGTGATTACAACATCTGCATCCTGAATTCTTTCCGCAGTTTCTTCGGGCTTCGTAACCTCAAATGATTTGAACTCCCCCAGTTTTTTCAGGTCATCCAGGTTCGGTACATCGCCAATGGTTTTGATGTCCAGAAATACGATTTTCATCTTTGCTTGATTTGTAGCGTTTAGAGAAATTTTAATTCTCAATATAATAAAAGCAACTTAGTGATGATATATCACAACTTTTTCAGGTCGGAAGTTTGGGTTTCTATCCGCTGTTTAATTATGATTGACTGGCTTAGAAAGGTCTTTGCAAAACCAGAAATTTTGTTCTGCGTTAAGTTAAATAGAGGTCGAAACTTGCAGTCCAGCCCAAACGGGATAAAATTTTCAACTAAACGATAATGAAGCCATTGCATAAAAGACCGGCCCTGTTAATCCTCTAAAACCGATGTGTGTAAGAAAGTTTCACTGTTCCGCTTCTTTGAAGTGTATTAAAACGGGAATCATCTTCGAGCCAGTTGTGATTGTACACCAGGAAAAGGTCAGATCCCGGCGTGATAATCCACCGGAGGCGATTATTGGTAGCAAGCAGCTGGCTGAGGTTGTCGTATTGGACGGTGGTTGTTATAAACAGCGACGTTGTAAAATCGAGGTTGGCAGTGAAACGAAACAGGTCGGCTGAGAAATTCCCTTCATCCAGTCTCACATCGGTTCGAATATATTCAGGATTAAACTCAATCCCGGTGATCGGCCTTATTGAAAGCTCCGCCCCATACTGGGATCGTGTACCCGACCAAAATCCTCCCGTTTCATATTCAAGCTCCAGGGCCACCGCTCTGTATGAAGCCGTTTCAAACTCAGCGTTGATATACCAGTTTACGTACTCATCGGGCGGGATGATAATAGATCCATCCCGGCGGATATCAAACGGTTCAACCAGCCATTCAAAATTTCTGGTTACTTCAAAAGAAAGCTGGTCATCGCTCATGAAATCAATTTCAAAAAGCGTCAGCCTCAGGTCTTGTGTAAGTAAGTTAAAATCGAGATCCATCAGGTGCTCGTACCATATACCCCATTCTACCTGCCTGATCAGATCACTCCCGGAAAATTGGGGCGAATAGCTGATTTGCGGGTTTAACCTGCGAAATGCATTTCTTTGGGTGAACCCGACTGCCGGATCAAATGCATTGCCAAATTCCCTGTAGGAAACAAGTCCCGACCAGGGCTGATTGGGAAAGTTGAGCCGGATACCTCTTGTTGAACGATCCCACATATCTGTCTGATCATCACCTGCAAGCGGAGAATTATGATAGACAAAGAAGGCTTGAAACTGGAGGTTTTTATTACCCATAAATTCAGATGTACCCAGCTCAAGATCTGCTCCAAAAGTATGCCGGCTCTGGAAATCCGCAGTGAGATTTTCACCTGAAATAGCTGATCGCCGGGTATAAATCACCCCTACCGTACTTTCACGACCAAGGTTTCTTTTTATTCTTGCCACAGAGAAATTTTCTGAGTCCAGATCATCAGTTCCGCCGGTGTTAACGTGGAGCAGTGCCAGGTTATAATCTCCGGTATTGCCTAGCAAACGGGTACCAAAATTGATAGGTACAGGCTGCCCGCCTTCGAGTCCAATTCTACGGCTGAAAAACGGAAAAACACGGCTTGCAGGTGCAAATTCGTAGATATTGGATCCCTCCAGAAAGAAGTCCCGCCGTTCCGGGAACATCAGCGGAAACCTTGTCAGATTTACCTGGCGCTGGTCTACCTCTGCCTCGGCAAAGTCGGTATTAACCGTAACGGAAGCACGCAACCTGGGCGTTATGCTGTAATTTACATCAAATCCCCCGTCAATATTGGTTGCTCTGTTTGTTTCGCCGGTGAATCTTTCTTCATTTCCGTTAAAGACTCCAAACGGCACAACTTCAAGCCCCAATCCTTGCGACATACCGGATAGACCCGTGAGTACTCCCGCATTTTGGGGTCTGTCAATCCCCTGGCTGCGCAAATGTCCGGACCAAAGGGATGTTTCACTTTTCCGCCGCACTACCCGCATAAAATTGATGCCCCATCGGTCGCTGTCTGGATTAAAATTAAATGTCCGAAAAGGGATGCGAATCTCGGCCGACCATCCAAAATCACCGATAACAGCCCGGGCATCCCAAATACCGTCCCAGTTTAAATTAATCGAGCTTCCCTGGCCTGTTGTGATGAGACCATCGGTTCGGAGTCCGTTCGGGTTTATTTCCATAAAGTAAGCACTCCGCTGGTCATCAAATGTGTCGATAATCCACGTAAATCGTTCATCGGCAACCAGGCGGGAATCCCTGCGCCTTTGCGTGGCTTTAATCCCGGCGGGATCACTATCAAACAGTATTACAGCGATGTAGAGATATTCACTATCGTAGGCAATTCTGACTTCGGTATTCTCTGTAGCCGGTGCACCCTCGCTGGGTTCTTGCTGTAGAAAATCGGTAGCAGGTTCAATCTGGTTCCAAAATTCTTCGTCGACTCTGCCATCAAACCGAAAATGGTCAGAGGATTCAAGCTGATACGCCCTGATTTCTTTTCTCTCCTGGTTGTTTTGTGCATCGGCTTTCGTTAAATCGAGAGCACCAAAAATGATAATGGCTAAAACTTGTGATAGAATTATTTTAGACGACCACAATACCATAATCATTTTATTCATTCTCAATCCCCATACAGATAAATAAATTTTTTTCGATGTATTCTTTAATATAGGTGCCACTATTTTACTGAGCTACACACTTACAATACAGGACATATACCCGTTTTCAGAGTTATCAAAATGGCAAGCGATTGATGGTGTATATTCAATTTTAAATAATGTCTATATACATTAATCAATCAATTGAAAAAAATAAAATAAATCACAAAATATATACCTACGTGCAATTAATTTTTGTGCTATTTTGCTTCAGTCATTTTATCTGAGTTCGATTCCTAAATTATAACCTTACAAATTTCCACTCTGAAAAGTGTTCTACTTTAGGGAACACGAAGACGTTTGTAATAACGGCAGAAAAGAATAGTTCTGGCAATCACTTTATACAACCAGTTACGCTTAACGTTAAAGAGCTGAATCGTTCTTGAAAAAACACAATGTTGTGATGAATGGTGCGGGAATACACCTATAAATGTGACCTTAATCTGAATTAAGAATGGGCTTGCCAACCAGATCAATCACCACCCTTTCTAACTCATTATTTTATACCATAGATAGAGTAGGTTATCCGACAATATTATGCGTTATAGTGTAGCTGATTGCAATAAAACCCTACCCTCAGGAAGATTTTATTTTTGGCAAAATTGTCTTTACCCCTATGGATGCCATTCGATCTCTCAGTTTTTCAAGCATCTTTTCATTTTGATAGGTTCCAACAATTGCGCCTCCGGACCCTGCAAACTTTGCGCTTACCCCGCAGGCTCTCGCTACCTGAATCATCTCAACCTGCCAATTGGGCAATTTTGAAATACTTTGTCGCAGATCAAAATTCTCATTGATCAGATCCGATAGCAGGTCGAAATCTATTGTCACAAGCGCTTCTCTTCCCTCCTCCGCTATCTCTGCAAAGCGATTCATCGCATCAACTACAATTTGTTCACCTCTCAAAACCCGTCCACGTATATCATTATGATAAACTTCAGTAGGTTCACTCAGTCCATCATGATAAGCTACATAGATATTTGGTAACTGATCAGGGTTCAGGTGTTCGTATTTGTACGTTTTAAATCCGTCTGATAGATTCTCAGCAGATTGATTGAAGTCCATGTATACGAGGCCTTCATAAACCTGTATCACCCGGTCCTGTAGTCCGGCAGAAATACCAAGTTCTTCCTGTTCAACTGTTAAAACAAATGTGGGTTGTGCCTGAAGAGGAATCTTCACATCATAAAATTCCATCAGGCACCTCAGGGTAGCAACAATTATGGAACTTGATCCTGCCAAGCCTACCTGGCGCGGTATATCAGAAGAATAACGGATAGAAAAATTCTGGTCATGAAGCTCAATATCACGTTCCCGGCAATATTCAACAAATCTCTTTATAGTCGCCTTTACAAGCCGGATGCCGCCGTAATAACCGTGTAGTTTTACATCGTTGGCGAGATCCCTGACCGATCTGAACCGTGCGCGATCTTGTTCTGCCAGTACGATTTCAACGCTATCCCATTCATATAGAACAACTTCAGCCGAAAAGTTTTGCACGATAAACGATATCGTCTTTCCGTGATATCCATCAGAAGGATTACCTAAAAAACCTGCTCTGGCGTACGCTTTGTTACGAAGGATCTTCATTGATTATTTGTTGTAAATATTCCCGTAGTTCCGGACCAAAATTTTTGTCGGCAAGTGCAAATTCTGTAAAAGCGCGAAAATAGGATCCAAAATTGCCAATATCGTACCGTTTTTCACTCTTTTTTAAGCGCACACCATAAACCGTACCGCCGTTTTGAATGAGTAAACGGATGGCATCAGTGAGCTGAATCTCATTACCGGCACCTGGTTTCGTATTTTTTAACGCATCAAAAATGGATGGAGATAATACATAGCGCGCTGCAACCGCCAGGTTACTGGGTGCCTCGTCAACGGGTGGTTTTTCAATAAGGTCATCTATTTCAAAAACGACCCCATTTGAATTTTTTTTCGGTTTAGCAATTCCATATTGAAATACTTCATCTTCAGGCACCTCTTCAAAAGCAATCACGGCATCCGCTTTTTTCTCCCTGAAACAATCTTTCATGGTTTCCACGATTTTACTTTCGGCATGCATTCCAATGATAGAATCACCAAGTGCAACAATGAATGGATTATTTCCTACAAATGGTTCGGCACATAGCACAGCATGACCAAGGCCCAAAAGCTGTCTTTGCCGGGTGTAAAAGTATTGAAGATTTGCGCGCTCGTAAGATAATTCAGACAAGAGATCTTCTTTACCATCTTCCCGAAGTGACTGAGTTAATTCCAGGTTCAGATCGAAATGATTTTCGATGGAAGTTTTTCCGCTGCCGGTAATAAATAACAACCGTTCGACTCCAACTCTGTTCAGTTCTTCAACCACATATTGTACGACGGGCTTTCTGCCTACCGGCAGCATCTCTTTAGGTTGCGATTTGGTTGCCGGCAACAACCGGGTTCCCATGCCAGCAACCGGAACAACCGCTATGTTAATATCACTCAATGATTCGATTTTTTATTATAATTTCAGTATAAGAATGCGTCTAAAATACCATTTGGAGTCATTGGTTCAAAACCTGAATCCGTGAGGAAATATTTTACTTATTCTTCTTTACCCATATATATCGAAGTTGAGTGAGCCTTGCTTCCAATTTCTGCAGGAAATTCAACTTTTGGGAAAAGAGAGAAAATCGATAAATAACTGAATTTAATGAGCTTAAATATCGAAAAAATAAATAAGCCCATCGTTTAAAAATGCCACATTATCCCTAAAGGAATTACGGCATTCCTATATAGTGCGTGTAATTATGCAACCGGGGATTGGGCAGGCTTCTGTCGGGCTCTTCGTAGCTGCCGGCATACTCTTCGCCATTGCCGTAGACGTAGATCCATCGGGCGTTCCAGATCAGCACTTCCGATCTCGGATCTCCCAGGATATCGGCATGCTGTGCACGCTGTGCACGGTTGGGCAGCGAAAGGTCTGGAAACGGAAATTGTGCAACCGTTCCGCCATACCCGTCACGGAGCTCAGGTTTTCTGTCGGCTCCCCTTCTGTATGCCAGGATCAGGTCGCGGTCTTCCTGGTCCCAGTTGCTCATCCTGGAAATGATGGAGAGCCAGCGTTCCGGGCCTTCATCGGTCCGTTCCTCACGCCAAAGTTCTTCACCGTCGTGCGAATATACAATGATCCGGTCCTGCCCTTCAAGGCTTCGGTCTGTTCCGCGGTCGAGTCCGACCACCTCCTTTGTTTCGGTATCCGGACGGAAATTTCCAACAATCATATGCTGTGCATGACGTGTCGGTTCGGTCCACAAAATATCTCCTTCTACATTCAGCACGTTAAATGTTGCGCCTCCGCACGTTGCCACAGCGATCTCCAGGTTACCATCTCCGTTCAGATCTAAAATACCCACTCCATCAGCGTGTCCCGGCAGATCTGCCTCCCAAAGCACCTTGCCATCATGTGCAATCAGAGCATGCCCGATCACTAATTCGTCATATCCGTTTTGCCTCACATCGTGCGGCCACGGATAATGGCCTACTGTTCCTTCATAGGTCCACATCACGCTAAAATCTTCCGGATCGAGTGCCCAGACCTGCGTATACCGCGTTTTCACGACAATATTACCGCGATGACCGTCACCGTTAAAATCGGCAAATGACATCCCGTCACGTGCATCTGAATCCGGAAGCGGGCCGGTTCGGATCAGCTCGCCTGTTCTTCCGTTTAGAATATGAATTTCTTCACCATCGATGTAAACCACCTCCGGATTACCGTCGTTGTTCAGATCGTGCACCTGGATCGGCATATCGTGATAGATCGCTTCGTGCTCCTCGTTCGGCTCACCCAGCGTCCAAAGTATATTTCCCTCGATATCCATGGCGTAAATTGTGCCAACATTCTGCATCTCGCCCGGACGCTGAGCCGCCACAACCATATCCAGTTGGTTATCGCCGGTTAGATCCGCCAGGCGAACTTCGTTCCACCACTCAGAACCGGTTATCTCTTTGAGATCTAATTTTGAGATCAATTCTGCTTCTGATTCAGCTTTGGAATCTGAAGCAGAAAGGTTGGCGGTGCTGATTAGAAAAAGGGTTGTTGAGATAAGGCTAAATAATATAAGCCGGAATCGAACAGTCATAAGTTTGCTCCTTGGGTTGATGGAATTGAATCGGAAGATAAATACCGCCGGCTGAACCATTTTCACTATCAATATTGGCCAGCGGGTTCGCTTTCATAATCTCTTAGAGAAGGCACAACCGCTGATCTACTCTGTTTATTTAGCCTAATTACCTACAAACCAAATCATTTACTTTATAACTGCAGCCGGAGTAAGTAGGAGTCTGCCGTCATATAAAATACCGATTCATCCCCGTTGAAAGCTCCGTTTGATATAAATTCACCGGTTTGAACCTGGCCAAGCGGCGTACCTTCGGGTGAAAATATCCAGAGCCCGCCGGGTCCGGTCGCAAAGATGGTTCCGTTGCTGTGCACTTTCATCCCATCTGGCAGGCCAGGGGCATCGCCTACCCGGTCGGTTGCATCATAAAACACGCGGCCATTTTCAATTCCTCCATCGTCCCGCACATCATAAACCATCCACAGAGCCCGGCTTCCGTCGGAATTGGCTACGTACAGTAAACTTTCATCCGGCGAAAACGCCAGACCGTTCGGGCGGGTGAGCTCGTCGGTCAGCAGTTCAACTTCTCCATCCGGAGCGATGCGAAACACTCCATGAAAATCGAGCTCGCGCGACGGATCGTCCACATAGCCTTCCAGCCCATACGGCGGATCGGTAAAGTAGATACTGCCATCACTGTGCTGAATCACGTCATTCGGGCTGTGAAACCGGTTCCCGTCATAGCGGTCCGCTTTGGTGATAAATTCAGATTCCGGCTGATCGAGCGGGGCATCCATTTCGGCAATTCGGCGATCTCCGTGCTGACATAAGATCAAACGTCCATCGTTACTGATGATCAAACCGTTTGAACCGATTTCACCGCCCCGGCCACTTGTTCCGGTGTATCCTGAGGGTTCCAGATATTCGGTTACACCCTCCTCTTCGGTCCATTTATAAATTGTGTTTTCGGGCACATCAGAAAAGAGGAGAAAACCATGTTCTTCCACCCAAACCGGACCTTCCGACCATGAAAACCCTTCCCCGATAATTTCCGGACGGGCATCTGCATTAAGAATTTCATTCAGCCTCTCGTCCATCACCTCGATTGTTCCCATTGTTTCATAAGAAGATGGTTCTTCTGATGATGGCTCGTCATTACATCCAAAAAGTATTAACATTGCAGGCAGCATCCAGATCATTTTTAGATTCATATTTGTCTTTATTTTTGATGAGCATTAGAAACACGGGTTTGATGTGTCTCTGTTAACCCGCTGTACCTCAGGAATATATTCCGTGAAGATGAATTCTGAAAACCGGATCAGAATTTATTTTTGACACTTAAGCCGGGTTGTAACTGGATTTCAGGCGAGGCACAACTTCTATGTCGATCTGGCGAAACAGTTCGCGGCGATAGTTCCGGGTAGAAAGTCCTGATTCGTTTTGGGTGGTGACGGTTATGACGGCTTCAATCGCCGGTAAAATCATAATGTACTGGCCGCCATTTCCAAACGCATACACCATATCGAGATCATCCGAATAGCGCCGAAACCATAAATAACCGTAATTTTCATACCCGGATGTCCTGCCGGTTACCGGTTCAACGGAGTCCATGATCCATTGAGGTGATATAAGTTGCTCACCGTTGTAAACGCCCATATCCATCATAAGCTGACCAATTTTCACCATATCCCGCCCTCTCATCGCCATGTTGTTTCCGCCAAAATAATATCCCTGCGGATCGCGATCCCAGCCCGCAATGTTAATATTCATCGGGTGAAACAGGTACTTATTGCCAAATTGGAGCGTGCTCATGCCGGTTGCACGGGTGAGAATAACGGAGAGCAGATGCGTGTTGCCGGTACTGTAGGTTCTGTCAACGCCCGCAACTCCCGTAACCCGTCGATTCAGTGCGTATTCGATCCAGTTCGAGCTGGTGACCCATCGCCCATAATGTGCACGGCTGGTTGAGGCGAGGCCGCTCCGCATCGTCAAAAGATCTTCGATTGTGATCGCCTCTTTCACAGAATCCGGATTGGCTTGAAAGTATTCAGGGAAAAATTCACCAATCGGCTGGTGCACACTTTCCAGGTATCCCTTCTCAATCGCAATTCCTACAAGTAGCGAAAGAACGCTTTTGGAGGCTGATTTAATGTTATTTGCCCGGGTTGTACTCATCCTTCGAAAGTATTGCTCTGCAACAAGTTCACCATGCTGGCTAACCAGTATGCTATTGATAGGGCCCAAATCATGAAACCTTGCAACAACTTCCGAAACAGGAGCATCAAATGAAAGAACTGGTTCTGACTCCTTTTCAAATGCAGGGAATTTTTCAAGTACCGAGATATTGTCTTCCTCTGTTTCCGAGACAATCTCAGCCATTTCATCTTCGATCACATCCACATTCGCTGTTATAAATAACGTTGGGATGAAAGCCAGAATCGCAGCAGCAAAAAGTGCCACAAAGATGCTTGTAATAACTTTATTTCTACTCAAAATTTGGTTGTTTTATCTAAAACAGTCTTTTAGGTACAGATTAAAGCGAATCAGCCACATACTCCTGTAAAAAAATAGAGTATATAACCCCGTATGATAACAAATATTATGTATCCGGCTATTCACTCCAAATCAACAATTATCAGTAAAATATTACCAGTTCATTGTCGAAAACGAAGCTTCACCGCCAACTACCGGCAGCGTTAATGTTGTTTGGTCCAGGTCGATGGTCAGTTCGGTTCCCGGTTCCGGCCAGAGCGTATATTCACGGTCGCTTGAAAAAATCATCAGACCGATCTGCTGACCCGCCGGGATGACCTGATCATTCGGCTGAAGATCAAACTCCATCGTGTAAAACGTTCCCGGCTCAAGTGGTTCACTCTCCCAGATTGAGCTGTGATTTTGCGGACTGGCCCAGCCCCGTGTGATAATATTATCTGTGATGTGCGTATTCCGGCCCTCATTCCAGGGCAGGGAAACCATCCAGACAGATAAATTTGCTGCCGGCTTGCTGCTTGCCAGCCGGATAGACACTGTTGCCTCACCGGAGATGTGAACCGGCTCCGTGAGCTCCGGAGTGACATAAATCAGGCGATGATCAGTCCATTCAGCCTGTGCAAGCGCCGATCCTGAAAAAGATACATTATCGACCAGTGTTTCGGTGGCCTCCGAATCCGGCGATGCATTCAGAGTAAGACCGCCCCGTTCCGGAGCTCCCGGCGTGAGGTGGAAGATCACCTCCTCTGCCCCGGGATGCGGGTAATCATCATAAGGTGTAGGATCATCCCTGTCGTCGCCTTCACGCACAATCCACGATCGGGGCATCTCTTCCACACCGTTCTCAACATCGTAAAGATACCGTGTGAACCATTTGTTCATCATTTCATGGGGTGGTTCTCCGCCATGGCCATCCTGGTGGTAGTAGACCATAGATGGTACACCCCGCTCACGCAGCGCATCGTATATGCGGTAACTGTGTTCCGGCATCACATTCCAGTCGTTAAAAGCGTGCGCCATCAGAACAGCCGCCTGCACATTTTCAATTTGGTTGAGATAATCGCGGCCATACCAGAAATCGTTATAATCCCCTGTGATCCGATCCATCCCTTCGGCCATTTCCGTATCGCGAACTGTGCGGTTGTTATATTCGCGCTTCTCTTCATCACCGCTGTGAATAAAATCGTACAAGACATCAATATCTTCACCGAGATAGCCGCCCGGTGAGCGAATCAGCCCGTTTGAACGATAATAATGATAGTAGGATGTATTTGGGGCGATCGGTATGATCGCTTTGAGGCCCTCAACCCCGGTCGTTGCTGCGGCGAGAGGCAGTGTTCCGTTATAGGATGTGCCGGTCATTCCCACAGCGCCGGTGGCCCAGTACGCTTCAACTTTTTCATCGCCATCGGGTGTAGTATAACCGTTAGCGCGACCATTCAGCCAGTCGATCACCGCTTTGGGAGCCAGTGATTCATTTTCACCGCCAACGGTTGGTGCGCCCTGCGAGAGTCCCGTTCCGGGAGATGTGGAATGCACCACGATAAAACCTCTGGGTACCCACGTTTCAATCTGTGAGTTTGATATGATCGGTCTTTGCCCCCTGCGCTGCACTTCCGGACCTTTTTTACGCTCCGGCGGCTCCTCTCCAAGTTCATGGCGCACATCCCAGAAAAAATCGTACGGGGGCTGTGCTGTTCCAGCATAATATGGACTCGTTTCGTAAATCACGGGGAGTTGTAATCCACCGCCTTCTGTCTGAGCAGGACGGGTTACCGATACATGCATTCGATCGGGTTTCCCGTCTCCATCCGTATCAAACTCCGTTTCGACCCAGAGATCGTGGCGAAGCCAGTTTTCGGGATCCTCAAACTCCGGGATAGACTGAGCCTGGCCGTTTTCGATAACGGGCACCGTAATGGTTTGCTGCTGACCCTGCGATAAAACAGCTGTCACTAAAACCAACGTTATCAGTAAACCCGTAAACCGTGCTATTAACTTCATATGTTATGTACTCAGAAAATGGTTCAAGTAATTCAATCCATTAATGTAGTGTATATGGATGAAACAAGTTGTAAATCTCGTCGCTTATCAAAGTAACTTTATGAATATCTTATCTGATTTGCAGAATTCGTAAGCAGTAAATTGTGTTGGTAAAAATAATGGCTGCACTCATATCAATTACTGATAATCAACACTATGGCTGAAAACAATATTAAAGTAATCATCATCGGCGGGGGATTCGGCGGGCTGACGGCTGCACGGTCGCTGACGAACAAGAAAAATATTGAAGTTACCCTGATCGACCGCACGAATCATCACCTGTTTCAGCCTCTTCTTTATCAGGTAGCAACTGCGGCCCTCTCACCCGGCGATATCGCCACTCCTATTCGATCCGTCTTCAAAAATAAGCGAAACATAAACGTGGTGATGGATGAGATCATCCGGGTAGATAAGGAAAAGAGGCGAGTTGCCGGAAAATCGGGAAAGGAGTACGAATATGACTACCTGATTATAGCCACCGGAACCCGGCACTCCTATTTTGGAAATGATGAGTGGGAGAAGCACGCCCCCGGACTGAAGACGCTGAATGATGCTCTCGATATCAGAGAACGTATTCTATGGTCGCTCGAACAAGCTGAAAAAGAGAGCGATCCCGATCTTCGCCAAAAATTCCTAAACTTCGTGATTGTGGGCGGCGGCCCGACCGGTGTTGAGCTGGCGGGGGCTATTGCAGAGATAACAAGAAAAACCGGAATTGACGACTACAAAAATGTTCGGGAAAAGGATATTCACGTTTATCTCATAGAAGGAGAAGACGCCATCTTGAACACTTATCCCGAATCGCTCAGCGAAAGTGCCCGTCAAAAACTGATTGATATGGGCGTTAACGTCTATTTGAACACGATGGTGAGGGATGTGAATGAGGAGGGAGTTCAGGCCGGAAAGCTTTCCATTCCGTCCTCAAACGTCATCTGGGCGGCCGGCAACGAGGGGACTCCCCTGCTGAAGAAACTTAGCTTCGAAACCGACCGGGCGGGACGGGTGAAGGTCAACGCGAACCTGACAACCGAAAATCATCCGGAAATATTTGTAATTGGCGACGCAGCAAACTGCACCGATGCCGATGGGAAACAGGTGCCTGGGATTGCTCCCGGAGCCATGCAGATGGGTAAGTATGTGGCAAAGAAAATCCTCGGGAAAAAAGGGAGTGACGAGGGGTTTGTCTATCTCGACAAGGGGAATATGGCAACCATTGGCCGCGGAAAAGCGATCGCTGAAATTGCCGGTTTTAAATTCAAGGGATTTACCGCCTGGCTGCTCTGGTCGTTCATTCACATCTTCTTCCTGATCGGTTTCAGAAATCGGTTCAGGGTTATGGCCGAGTGGATCTGGTACTATCTGACGTTCAAAGGAAGCTTCCGGTTGATTACCGGCAGGGCTGACTCAAAGTCCAGTGAAAAATGAGTTCAGAACATAACGTTGTATGTTTACTCAAATTCTACCTTCAGTTAATGTACCGGCCTGATTCATCGATTATATTTTCGGCCCGTTAAATGCTATGGATAATACATCTCACTGTAGATTTAGAAAACCGATGAGTGACTAAACTAACCCGTTCAAAACCAAATAGATCCGCTCATATAATTGCAATCGAAATCGTGTAACCGCTTCCCGGATGATGGCGTAATCGAATGTAACCATGAACCTAATCCATACCATTATGATTACCCGATATGCTATCTCAACGATCTTTATTGTGATGATCACTTCCTTTCCTTTGTTTGCCCAGCAGGCAACAGATGGCGTGCAGGAAGAGTATTCACAGAACACAAGAATAATAGTAGAAGAGAAATTTAACTGCTTCCAAAGCCTTCACTGCCTGAAGCGGGAGAACCTCTTCAAAAACAGCAACCTTAATGAAATCAGCCTGAACACACCTCGTCATGATAAATACCTTGTGCAGGGCTCCTCAAAAAATGAGTCTCTTCATGCGGAATATAACAGTGACGGAGAGTTGATCCGGGCAACGGTTGTTCAGCGAAATATCCCGCTGCCAAAAGCCATCTATGCCGCTCTCTCAAACGATTTACCAGAGTGGAGAATTATTGGTAATGAGGTGACAATCGAAAACTTCGACAAGAACCGTATGGAATATAAAGTGATTCTTCAGAATGATACGGATGTACGAATGGAGTATTTCAACAGGAAAGGCGAGCTGCGTTCACCTCTCGCATATTTTGAGTAATCAAGCCCGTATTACTCAAATTCAAAAGGCGAATTCCTTAACCCGGAATTCGCCTTTTTTTTGGCATAAATTGGATCAATTGTAATAAAAATCGGTTTCTGAGTCATCGGGTGAATCAGCCTTAACTGTAAAATCTCAAGTCGATGAAAGGCCATCTATATACAGAACTCTCCTTTAAATTCTTTTGATCGCCGTCTTGAGAGATCAATCTTTTTACCGCAGCTCATCTCCACCCGGAAAAATGAATTATCAAGCAGTTCTACATTCCGGATATGAGACAGATTCAGTATTTGCTGACGGTTCGCCCGAAAAAAGCATCGACCGGATAGACGTTCATCAAGGTAGTTGAGTGATCGGTAGATGAGTAATTTTCCATCCGAGAAATAGGTTTTACTGTAGTTTCCATAGGTTTCAAAAAAGCGGACATCCCGTAGTTTCACCAGCCTGTAATCGTTGCCGTCGCTGAGCAGAACATTATCATCGAGAGTAAGCTTTTCTTCTGTTTCCATCATTGCTGTACACTGATTCCTTTTTTGATGGCATACGTTGAGGCCCCAAATTTTGTTACCTGCTAAGTCGGAATCAGACTGATTATTTCAAACTATTTTCAAACAGAGAATGGTAGTATCATCGGCGAGACGTTCCACGCTGAAATCTTCGACGTAGGATTTTATCTGCGTACAAATTTCCCGCGCTGACAGATCGCCGCTATCCATCTCTTCAACATACCGGCGGGCTCGTTCAAAGCCGATTCGCTCGCCATTTTCATTTACTGCTTCCGGGAAGCCGTCGGAGTAGAAAAGAATGAGGTCACCCGGCTGAAGTTTAATGAGCAACTCTTTGTAGCGCACCTGCGGGCGTACTCCAAGCGGATATTTCGGATCCGGAGTTCTGAGATACTCAGCTTTTCCATTCCGTTTTAAAATCGGCATGCAGTGACCGGCATTAGCGAGCTTTAAAGTGCGGCTGGCGGGCTCATATCGGCCAATGACGCAGGTGATGAATGTTCGGGAGTCTGTTTTATCATAAACAACCGGGGAAATTTCGCGCAGTATATCTTCCGGCTGATCGGTATACATCCTGGAACGGAGAAGCCCGCTGGTAAAAACCGCCTGCATTGCAGCCCGCATCGATTTACCGGAAACATCCACAACTGTAAGTGTGAGATGAGTTCCTGATTCAGCGTCTTCGGCTTCAACGTAATCAAAATAATCACCACCCACTTCGAATGAAGGCAGGAAATATCCCTGTAGCTCGTAATGATTCGTTTTTAACGGCGCATGAGGCATCAGACGCTGTTGTGATTCCCGTGCGATCTGCATCTCATTTTCAATGCGGATATTCCGGCGCATTTTTTGCTCGTATTCCGGCACATAGTTGCGCACAGTTGAGATGGACGGCCCTTTTCGCCATGCCACAATTCCAAAAAGAAGTACAGATAAAGCGAGTACAATCTGAAGCCAGCCGGTCACCGAGACATCAAATGAGGGTGATCCGATATACGGCATGATGGTAATGATAGAACTATACAGCCAAAATGCAGAAAAAACAGTCACCACACCTGTTGCCCTGTAGGTATAGAATAGGAGTACGGCAAGCATGATGAACAGAACCAATTCGTTTAATTCCGACCCGGTGGTTGCGAATGACCGACCCAGCCCGGTAAAAACTGCACCGCCCACTACTATACTGGCCGCCATTACAATATGTGGATTTTTTATCCTTTTCCTGAAAAAGTGGTATACAATACCCACCATGGCGATTGAGGCGAGAGCTGCTACGATAAACATGCTCAGATTTATCGAAAGGAATTGCGGCCGGTTGATCACTTCAGTAAAACCGAACTGGCTATCGGAGTTCATCATGAAGAGGCCGCTTACCGTAAGAAAAAGAGCCGTGATTCCGAGCATAACACCTGCGAGAGAAAAACCCCGGATAATACTGCCGCCAGTTTCCTTCAGGTAGAGTTTTCCGCGCCAATAGGCATCAATCAGATTCATCTCATATTTCTCTTCACTTCGCGCATGAGCCTCCCACCCGATATACGCCACCGATGCAAAAAGGCCCATTACCAATCCGAATACCAGTTGATTGAACTGGACCACAAGATTGGCCTGAACGGTGAGCAGGTCGGTGAAATTGAGCAGAAAGATCAGGCGCCATCCATAAATTCCAATCGTAACGGCAAGGGCAATAAAAAATATGCGGCGCCAATCTGCCTTTCCTTTGAAAACCTGGCCAAGCCCTTCTATAAAAGTAAAAAGTGCAAGCAGAGCAATTACGGAAATAAAGAGAATGACAAAATAGTCTTCTGCAGGTTTAGGCGGAATTTTCTCCATTTCATGCCACGCCTCAAACCGTTCAATGGAAACAATGCTTGCCGCATCGGCATCAGATAGTCCGGTGTCGGACGCCGGAACAGAACTCAGTTCCAGTTCAATATACTCCCTGTAACTACCGGCCGGTCTGGCCCAGCGGAACGTTGATGTAATTTGCGGTGTATCGAGTCTTTGCACTGGAACGGCGTTTTCATCAAGGCGGGGTGCAACCTCATCCACAGAGATATCCGTCTGTTCATACCCTTCCAGCTCATGGCCGAAAATCTGTTCGATGATATGTTGGGCCGTTTCAAGTGAGTTTTCTCCATCCACATTTGCCGAAGCACCTCTATCACTTTTCGCCTGAAAATTTGTTATCCTGCCGCTGTTGTCGTACTGAGTTCTGAAGAATCCATACGATTCAAAAATTGGCCTGGGTGAAAAGGTAAAACTATCTGTTAATCCAAGTGTGCTTGCTGATATTACATCCCATCCGTGCAAATGAAACCCTTGTGCGTTCAGCTGCGCCGGAGTGGGTGATTCATTTTCGAGAGAATCTCGGATAGCACGATAGAGGGGAGAGCGCTGATGCCTGAAAATAACCGTGGACAAAGTATCTGACTCGATCCCGAGGTCCGCGTATAATTCTGATGTTTTGCTAAGTGTTTTCTCTTTAGAATAGGTAATCGGGGCTTCAGCAGAATAATGAAACCGGTTAAAAAGAATTGAAAACAGAACAAATCCCGCAAGCCCCAGAATGATCCAGAAGGTAAGACCTCTGCTATCGGTATGACTGTTTTTCATGGATCGTGAATTTAAAATAGTGGAATCTATCAAACCGTTTTTTCAAGAACGGTATAGGAAAGATCAGATCAAAACGGATATTCTCATGATTCTATTTTATCTGAAAGTGATTGATTATATAGAATTGTAACCATTGATTTTCAGCTGATGAAATTCTAAAACTGAGTTTCGATCGTGAATTCAGGTGATATACAATTGCACTTACATTTTTTTGGCAATAACCGGGGCATTTCACTGACACATTCACAATCCTGAATTACCCCTGTAACTCTACTCACTACGGTCGCTTGAGGTATTTGATTCAGTAATTCTCACCTGATGATGTGTCTGAAGCAGAAAAAGATAATTTAACCAAAATGTTCCATTTTTAAGAAAACTCTTTCCGTATGATACGGGTAAACATATGCCCTTCAGTCATCAAAATAACTACTCAAGCAGCCTGTCTATCTCCTCAAACAAGATTTTAGCGTGGTCTATTCTCTGATCCGTTGGTGTGCCGTAGTTATATTTCGGATTATCTATTCTTATGGATGTAGCATCTGCTGTATCCACTTTCGCCAAATGAACGTTTGACTGCATAGAGCTCACCATTTGTCGACCAGCGGTTGTTCTATTGACAAAAGTTATCGTGGTTCTTTGGGATGCCTCTCGCCTTTGATGAATGTTGGTTACACTATAACCTTTATTTTCTATAGCATCACGGGATATTTCAACCATTCTATCCATACTCTCGTAATAAACTTTGATATTCTCTCCCCTGATGTTCCCCATCCCGGCACAGGCGTGCAAAGTGACTACGGCAGCAACCGTCACAAACAATGCCCTTAATGAGTTATTCGTATGATTCATTTGTAGGTTGGATTAAAGTTTAAACAAATTCTGGCTCATAACCTGAGTTCTAAAATTGAGTTAAAAAGTGTCTGATACAGATTTTCTTTCCAGAATGTTTAGGTCATTGAAATTATCCAGCCGGCCATTCTCAGGACCTGTTTTTTGTCTTAAAAATCTACTCTATATATTCAATCTCATAGTTCCATATTCCCTGCTCAACCGGGACTTTTTTGAAACTTCCATCCGGCCATTTTACCTCAATAGATTCGGGCTGAAGCGTCTCAAGATATCCCATTACCTGCACTGCTCCGTTCTGAGACCAATAACCAGCCCCGGCCTGTATTTCCCGCTGCGGCCCTTTTTTTCCGTTATTATATATCAGCCGAATAGTTGCTCCAATCGCATTTCTGTTATTTTGCGGTCCGATTAAACTAATCCTAAACCCCCTTTTTTCTGTTTGATTTTCATAGAGCTTTGTACGGTTTCCGTTTTGGGTGACAACTAAATCCACACGGCCGTCAGCGTTAAAATCGCTCAGTGCAGCTCCTTGTTGGGCTCCAAATATTTTCACCCCGCTTTCCTGGCCCGGCACTGCCGTAAATTGACCGCTGCCATCCCCTTTCAGCCACAATCCCCGGCCCCCATCCAGCCGTATATCACCAGGTGGTAAGGCAAAATAGTTCTGGCTCAAAAACACATCTTCATTTCCATCGTTATTATAATCGCCTATACTCGCACTGAAACCGGCAGTCAGCTGAGCAGTACGTGGTAATGGATGAGCCTCAAAATTCTGGCCGTCATTGTTGATAAATACCATACTTTCAAGCGTATTGATTTCTTTATAGGGAGTGATCTGTATCATTGCACCGAGGATCTCCTCTAAAGTAGATTCCGCATAATCCTGGTATGAATTGATATTGGAATACATCGGACGAAATCCCGAATAAAAATTCAATCTTCGCAGAGGCACATAGTCCTGCATTTCAGGGTTGTAATTTGCTTGAATAATGTCCAGAGAACTACCACCGTCTATATGTCCATAATACATGCGCATTGGATGATCTTCTACGATTTCATAACGGCTATTCGTCCCCCAGTTTGTGGCTATAATATCGGGCAGGCCATTACCGGTAAAATCACCTGTGGCCAGCCCATTCCACCACCCGAGATAATTGTCTAATCCAACTTCTGAGGTTACATCCCTGAATTGTCCCTGGTCATTTTCAAAAAGCTTCAGACTGCCCCACTCAGTACTGATAAGTAAATCAGGCCAGCCATTGTTGTTGTAATCTGTGAAAACCGCGCCTGTAACCATCCCAATATCCTGCAATAGTTCAGTATTGGTTTCGTCCAGAACAAACTGCTCATCATTGAGGGTATATAATGCTGAACTTGCCGATTCAGGATATCTGCCCGGAATTACACGACCTCCCACAAACAGATCAAGTGTACCATTCATATTATAGTCAGCCGCGGCCAGTGTACCCGTGCTTGAACCTGTTCCCGGTATCTCCTGGGTTTTTACTACTTCACCTTCATGAATTAAATAATGATAAGCCGAAGGCCCACCCGGAGATGGCTCTTCATATTCTGATCGTCCCACTACCATATTCAGCCCTTCGTCAGTACGCCATCCGATTACAGCAGTTTGTTTACCGCCATCATTTTGCTCATTTTCAATTCCGGGTATATCTTGTTTACTAAATTGACCATCACCATCATTTCTTAAAACGGCCAGCTTTCCATCCTGTGCCGAGGTCTGTATTAGATCCTCCCGGCCATTGTTGTTGTAATCGAGCCACGCCACACCCGGACCAAGCTGACTCAGCATTAAGGGGATAAAAGGCTGCCGCCGGAAATCTTGATACTCATTTACAGAATCTTTGATATCAATGCGATCAGAAACATCTTCAAATACCGGCTGAGTAGCAGCTTCAATGACAACATTTTCTGATTGGACCGAGATGCTGTCCTGGTAAATTTCATAGATTCGATTCACCCTTACATCGACAATTGTACTTTCTTTACCATTTGGCCACGTGATATGTAGCTCCTGATTTGTACTGTCGGGGTCCGACGCAAACATGATATGCGGTGCTGAACCGGACATGTAGTTTCCACCTGACACAATGCGTTTTCTCTGAAACGGCTCAAAGCCACTCAGAGTTACTTTAGCACCGATAGCCTGGGTATTTGGTACTGAACCAATCAAACGAACAGCAATACGGTCTTTCCCGCTTGTATTTTCATACACTGCTGCGGGATTGTTCATCCGGCTAACGACCATATCCAGTGCTCCATCGTTATTCAGATCTGCAATAGCCAATCCATGAGAAACATCCTCTGCGGTAAAGCCCCATTCAGAACTTACATCAGAGAACTTCAGATCACCTTCATTCCTGTACATTCGGTTTGGAAGGTCCAGGGATGGGTATTGCAGTTTTCCTCTGCGATAACTCTCAAGATCGTATGGCTGTTCATTAATTTGCCGACTTACCAGAGCACTTGAATCCAGATCCTGGGCATCATATAAATAGCCTGTTGCAATAAACAGATCCTGCAAACCATTTAAATTTGCATCAATAAACGATGTAGCCCACGACCAGCCGCTTGCATCCACTCCACTATAATTAGCGGTTTCAACAAAGCTATTGTCTCCACGATTTATATAGAGAGAATTTTGGGTGTACTGAGGTTGATTTGTAACATCACCCGGCTCAACCGGAAAGGGATCCAAATTTATGATTTGGCGCATACGCTCGCTGTGTATTGGACTGAGCATATCTGAGACAAAAAAATCGGCGTGACCGTTGTTATTCACATCACCTACCGCAATCCCCATTGCTGACAAACTCATGTGCCTGAAATTTAACGGATCCATTTTTTTAAAAACTCCATCACCCTGATTGATCCAAAACTGATCGATCGGCCAGAAATCGTTGCAAACATACAAGTCAGGGAGTCCGTTACCCGTGATATCTTCAAACCGAGCGGTGAGTCCCCACTTTTCGCCCACGCCGAGCGGTTCGCCATTTTCATCTAAAAAATGATCCTCTAAATTCTCTACTTTTTTGAATCCATTCCACGCATCGCCAATTCCACCCTGATTCAAATAGAGCACATCCGGAGTTCCTTTTTCACGAAGAGTTGGCCCGGTTACACTGATGATGTTTGTGTAATACTCTTGAAACTCTTCCTTGATAATGAATCTGTCACCCTCTCTTACGGCCACATTGTCTCCGATAAGGTCTCCCGGCGCATACAAATCCCTTACCCGTTCATTTCGGTAATGTGTCACATACAGATCCAGGTAACCGTTCCCATTTACATCGGCCAGGGTCATGGTTGTACCGCCTACTGTAGTGGAATCTAACCCACTCTGCGTTGCGCGGGTAAATGAACCCTCTCCATCATTCAATAACAGGATGGTCCCGTTGTGATAGGTCGTTACAAGTATATCTAAATGGCGATTTCCATTTACGTCGGCAAGAACCGTACCTGCTGACATATATTCTTCCAGTTCTACATTTGCTTCCTCGGAGATATCTATAAATTTAAAATTCCCTTGATTGAGATACAGTTTATTAGGCCCGTCAATTTGTGTAAAATACAGGTCCGTCCATCCGTTTCCATTGACGTCTCCTGCCGCAACACCTGACCCATTAAGCAGTACGGTATTTTCAATGTAACGTTCGTCTGTTAAGAAATTTTGAACTGTAATTCCTGTCTCAGATTCTGATAAGTGCTTAAATCCTGCTTTATCCTGTCTGGGTAGCTGTAATTCCGACCATCGGTACCCATCTTCCTGGTTCCAGCTTAATTCAATATTCCTGCGATCAGTGGTACATTGAATGAATACCAGTGGCAGGACAAATAAGAAGAGTAACTTTTTAAAATTCACAAAGTCAGGATCAATCAATGGCCGGTTGCAATAAAATTCTTCTTCGTAGTGGAATGTGGAATATAGTTCTATAGTGCTTTCTATAAAATGTAAAAGCCTTAAACCTGCGACAGAAACATACTCTGTCCCAGAATAATAAGGCTAATTAGAAGTGTAATGATTATAAATGTGCTGCTTTGAGTCACCTTAACAGGGAAGTACTAAGCAACAAAAGAACTTAATTTCCACTGTTAAACCCATTCATTAAACCAACTGCAAAACCTGCATATGCTCGTTTTCGCTCATAATCACTGGTCCAAAGCCCTGACGGATTATCCGAACTATCGAGCGGATTCCAGATCGTAATACCGTATCGTTGACTTTCAGGTACTATACTAAAGTATTGATCTGCCACAAACTGGTACATTTCGGATTGCGCTTCATAAACCTCAGGAGAGGCTGCTCCAGCACTAATTCCATCAAGTCCCACATTCAACCCGGATATTTTAATTATTTTATCCGTGGCTGCCAGTAACTCAAACATTTCCGTAATATCTTGCCGGCTGCTATTAATGTTGATATTCATATGTGTGCCAATACCATCCACTACAGCCCCATTATTTTCTATGTATTCAACATAATTTATGAGTCCGTGGGTTTTATCCAGATTATCCAAACCATAATCACTTATAAACAAGATATCTCCGTCGCCTGCATGCTCTCTGGCTACTTGAAAAGCTTGAACGCCGAAGTCTTCACCCAAATATTCATACCAGTTAAATCCACCATCACTCCTCAACTGGAAACTATTTTCGTCTCCGCCTTCAATTGTTCCGCTCACAACATCCCAGGCATCCACATAAGAAGCTTCGCTAACCATTGTTGATACCCAATTTTCTAATTCTGTGCTTAGGATTTCTTCCTTCTCTTCAGGAGTTTTTTCCACTAATTCGGTGCCAGTTTCAGTATTATAGTACCACACCTCCATATTGTCAAAGTAGTATGTGGTAGCTGTAGCTCCGAGATTAAAAGCTATTGTACCTGCACTTGCCTGTTCTTCGCTCACCGTGATTTCCATTAAATGTTGTGACCATTCTGGTGTAGCGTTAATCGTCCCAAAAAAATCCCAATGTAGATATTCTGTAGGTGCATCATGAGCCTGAGTTGGAAAGCTAGCTTCCTGTTCTGCACGCACATCCATCACAAATCTAAGTTGGTCGCCTTCTTCCACGTTTGGTTCGAATGTCATGAAAAACTGGCTGTCCCAATCGTTTTCCCGAACTTCTGCGTTAACGATCTGCAGTGCGCGCCCTTCTCCATTAGCACCCTCGCCATCTGCGGTAAATGATAAATCTGCTCCTTCGTTTGCCTCATAATTTGAATCGTCGTCCGTTTCAAAGTCTGCACTGGAAATTAACTCCCATGACGGTTCGCTTACTTCAATCGTTTCGGGAGCAATCAAATCATTGAGGTAGGCTTCGTTTTGATTTTCAAATGAGATCAGGGCATTACCATAAACTGATATACCGGCTTCCTCTGCTACTCCTATTAGATCACTGATGCTTAAAAGGTCATGGCTTCCATCTGCCTGAACGACAGCTCCATGACTCATATCGTGGACAGTAACTTCTTGAAAATTACTATTCACCAAACCAAAGATTGCACCCTGATCTGCAAAGGCAGATGCCGAAACTGCTGTTCCGAGCTTAAAATCAGAATTTTCAGTATTGATGTACGTTTTCAATGGAGAGAAATTGCTATCTAATGAATCCTGCACTGCAACACTTTGAGGTGTCTCCATGTTAAAGTTAGTTGGGTTTTCCTTGGTGCAGGATGCTATCAAAATCAAGGTCGCTATATAAATTCCTACCGTAAATAACTGTCTCATAGTATTTTTCTGCTCAGTGTTAATATGAAAAATTAGGGTAGTTCCGGAGAAAATGTTTCAAGACCGATACCACGATCACGTAAAACCAACGTATCTGCCGTTTCTACACGACGTTGCGACTGTTCCCATTCGACCACATAGTCAAGGTAGATTGCATTTCGGTTTTTCTCACCCCAGCTTTCTTCTGATTCACTTTGGTTTACAAAGGTGCCACTACCGCTTGCGGTATATTCATCGGAATCATCAGAAACAGTGATATTCCCCTGATCATCAAAATCGAGTAAAATTGTAATGTTTATATCATTCCCGTCGGAATCCGGTATTGTGTATGGAAATGATACCTGTGTTAAAGACTGTGTAAGTAAATCAACAACCTCATCTTTAACAACTGATTCAGTTCGCCGTATCCTGGTTTCTGTATCCCCATTTTCATCCGTAAACATGTCTTCTCCTCTGCGAAGGTAGAATCCATCGTAATGATTTATATACTTTATTGCGTAGAAAGTATAATCCTTCGGTTCAACCTCCCAGTCATCAGCAACCCCTCTTCTTGGATTACTTGCAAACGGATTGGGTGTCCCCTGAAGAATTGTATCTGCATTCGCTACATTTAACAGTTTTACAGGAATTACATACGTTGTATTTATTGCATCGGGATCCTGAAAAAATTCATCTGTGAGTTGTATCGTCAATCCTCCGGCCAGTTCGCCTCTTGGAATTACCATTTGATCACCATTAGAGATGATCTCAAAATAATTATTCGGCAGCGCCTGTATGGGATTTCCAGTTCCCCCAAACTCAAAACCGTCAACCATTTCCTGGTCAATTTCGTAATCAATCATCACATCATTGTTATTTGAATACACCCCACCGGTAGTAGCCATAACTCTAAACTGATGATCATTATCAGATTCATTGTTGTACAGGTATTCTCCCAATATTATAGTCCTGACCGGATATTGATAAGAAAAGTATACCGACTGATATTCATAGTCGGAAAATTCCCAGTCCTGATTTTGACATGATGTCAATAAGGTTACGGCCATCAACACTATAAACGCGCTTAAAACACTCTTATATTTCATCTTTCCCATTTCCTCATTTATAAATTTATTAGATATCATACGATACATACTACCACCCAAAATTCTGTTCTAAACCGAATTTTAAGATTTCGTTGTATGGCACAGGTCCAAAACGCATATAAGGTTGAAAATCCCGGGTTTCAACTGTCATCACTTCATGATCCCCGTTTGTGATTCTAACGCCAAGAGCAGGTTCAGTTAAATCCATATCCCATCTACGCAGGTCCCAAAAGCGAAAGTTTTCAAAGGACAATTCAATACGACGGACATCCCGTACGAGTTCCCGCATGTCTTCAACAGAATTGATTTCATTTTGCATATACTGATCAGGCTGGCTGACTCCCTGGCGTGCCCGGATCGCTTCTATCACATCATACGCGGAGAAACCAAAAGGACCGGTTCCAGTTGGACCCCATGCTTCGTTGGCCGCTTCTGCATACGCAAGATAAATTTCAGTGTAACGGATTCGGGGAATATAGTGTAACTGATCATTGGTACTGGTTGGATCAAGGTTCACATCCTGACGGAGTAGTTTTTTCATATAGTAGCCGGTACGTGTAGAGGTTGACACCTGATTCAGTGCGTCATTAGTAGTACCGTCTGCGGCTGTAATAATGGTGGTATTATTTACACCAGCTGTTCCGCCATTCACCAGTATATAATGCTGAAGCAGATCAACCCGGTTTTCGTACGGAGTTGAAGGGTCATAATTACTATCGGGATGGTCAATCGGGTATCCATTCTCCATTGGAAAAGCATCCACCAGATTTTGTGTCGGGTTCATTCGGCCATTTCCAAAAAGGGTCGGAGGAAAATGTTCGGATTCCAGGTCATTACTTTGCCCAATGTTAGTTCTCCAGATGATCTCCGGCGGGTTTTCACCTGAGCCGATACTGGACATACCGCTATCGTTATACCAGCTATGTCCATTCTCCGCTAAGCCCATTACTCCGTCATTCAGCTGTAGTAGTTCACCACTGTAGACAGCGGCGTCCTCCCAAGTCGTATTGGTACCGGCTGTATAGGCAGGGCTGGCAGCCAGTAGGCCACTTTGCGCTTTTATTGCCATCGCTATACGACCACTCATTCGCTGCTTGCCATCATCACCGAACACCCGGTTAAATCTTCCCAGATCATCATTTGTACTGCCAAAACCATCAGGTAATTGAGAAGGATCACCTACATTACCAAAATCAAGAGGAAGCATCTCCGTTGCTTGTTCTATATCACTGAATATTTGTTCTAACCCTACCTGAAACGTATCTCTGGGCTTTTGAAAGTCTGAATCTATACCCTCCGGTTCTAATACGACAGGCACACCGAGTAGCTGACCGCCCTGGTTTCCTCCGGTCCAGCCTGCATGGTGCCGCAATAAATGGTACATAAATAGTGCCCTTAAACCGTAGGCTTCACCCTTCAGTCGTTGATTGAACAGTGCGCTTGAAATTTCATCATCTGCCCACTGAACATTATCTGCATTATCCAGGAAAATATTTAAGTATTGAATGGCTGCACGGCTGTTTTGCCATTGATTAAGCGGGTTATTATCTGCGGCCCACTGACCGTTAGCCATCTGGCGAAATGCAGCATTATTATCATTGGTCACTGCATTATCTGTAGCTACATCTGTAAATGTCCACCCGTTATTTGGCAACAGGTTGTAGGCATTCGCCAAAATTCCTTCGGCATATGTTGCATCGGTGTACATATCATCCAGCTCATTGATATTCTGATTGCCCGGACTTAAAACGTCACTGCAACTTGCAATGAGAACTGCAAGAAGTAAAAAAAACAGGTATAATAGTATCCTTTTATACATAGGTCTGTCTCACTAAATCTAAATTAAAATTTTGCATTGATTCCCAGATTGAAGAACCGCATTTGGGGAGTCGTCCCTACATTTGTCTCCATGATATCACGGTTGGGAGAGATGGTCAGAAGATTGGCTCCAGTTACGTATACCTGCAGTTGTCTGATATTGGATGCCTGAAGAAAGCTTGCCGGCAGATCATAAGTTAATTGTACCTTTTGCAGGTCAAAACGATCAGTACTATACATCCAAAAGTCGGATGTACGAAAATTGTTACTACCGGTTTGGGTTGTAAGCCGTGGATAGGTTGCAGTATTTGCAGTTTCCTCGGTCCAGCGATCGCGAACAACAGAAGAGTATTTATTATCTCCATTTACCCAGTAGTAGTCACCACTCATCACACCGTAGGAACCAAATTGTCCGGTTCCTAAAGTAAAAAGCGTAAAATTATTCCATCTGGCAGTTAAATGAACTCCAAATTCCATTGGAGCGCCATTCCAACCGGCCCGTCCAAGATACACCTGATCCTGAGAATTGATTACATTATCATTGTTCTGATCAACATATTTAATATCACCCGGTCGCACAGTGCCAAATTGCTGAGAGGCCTCATGATTATCAATTTCTTGCTGGTCCATGAATAAACCCTGGCTTTGAAGTCCCCAAATACCATCCAATGGAGTTCCTTCGGTATTTTGATAGTCGAACTGGTTAATCTCGGCACGCCTAACTGCCTTACTATCAAAAAAGGTTCCTGCCAAACCAAGTGACCAATTTACCCCGCCCAATTCTTCATTAAATCTGAGATTAAAATCTATTCCCTTTCTTTGATCAATATTATAATTCACGTAGGGAATAAATGAGTTTTCAGGCCATCCGGTTGAAAAATAACTTGGATATAGTGCAGATGCCTGGATAACTCCCCCTTCATTTCTATTATAGAAGACCGTAGACTCTATATTTAGAGTATTGTCAAAAAAAGATGCATCAATACCTGCATTTAATTCTTTTCGCTTAATATAGGTAAGGTTTGGATTGGCACCTCTAAAAGACTGAGTACCTTGTCTGAGATTACCATCTCCCCATCCAAAAAATGCACCATCAGCCTGAGAGTATCTTGCTTCATACAAATGATAGCCGGGAATTGGCATATCGGTATTCACTATACCGCCTGAAACAAAAAGTTTGAGATTATTGATAGCGCTTGCATTAGCCATGAAACCTTCCTCGCTGACTCTCCAACCCAGCGTTGCGGTTGGTGAGAATGCCTGCCGGTTACCTTCCGGAAGTTTTGCTGAATGAGGTATAGCAGCGCTGAAATCTACATAATACTTTTCGCGGTGGTTATACCCTAACTGTAAACCCAGGTTCAAATTCCCTGTTCGATGATACTCTCCGGAATAGCTAAGCTGATGGACATTGGTAATCAGCATTGCCGAGATTTGATTGTCTTGATCAATATTCCGGTGATAATTGAACTGTCCTGAAAAGGCGAGTGTTTGCTGGAATATGCTATTGTCCACATTTTGGACTCCGGTTCTTGCGTCCTGACCAAATGTGTTGAGACTACTTACCTGATTCTCACCATCAAAAGCCACCCAATTAGGGTCATATACTGCATATTGATTGTTAAAACCCTGATAATATGACGATAGATAATCAACTCCGAACATACTATTGAATTCCAACCCTTCAAGTACAGCATCCAAGTCCATCGTTATCGCTGTATTGAACTGAAATTGTCGTCCCACGGATTGATTGGTTCCACCAGCATAGATATCAGCAATTGGATTTGATGAATAGATCTGATTCCCACCCAACAAATATCTGTCATTAATAACATGGTCACTGTTCTCAATAATCTGTTGTAGATTCTGATTGCCATCTACAAACATATCAATGGGTATAAGTGGTGTATAGCGATCCGGGCGCAAGGTGGAAGCTTGTCCCCAATAGTCGGTATTTACACCGTTCTGTTCGTCGTAAATTACACCGGCCCCTACAGATGCTCTTATATTTTCATTCAGCTCAAAATCAACATTTGAACGAATGTTGAAATTATTTCCCCGAAGATTTTCACCTTCCCCAAAATCCAGAAGGGAGTTTGAGGTTATAAAATTTATATTCGTGTAGTAATTTGCCGTTTCGGTACCCCCGGATAATTCCACATTTCCCTGATATCGGTTCGTAAAATCCCTCAGGTAGTCCGGTGAATAGTAATCAACATTTGGATATCTGTACGGATCGTTACCCCTGGAGTGCCTGTAGATGGTTTCCGCGGTATATTGCTGTGGCAAGCCATCATTCTGAAGCGCTTCATTATATAGCGTCATATATTCTGCTGAACCGAGATATTCAGGATATCTTATAGGGATGTTAATACCTCCATTTACCCTTCCATTTATCTGCAAATCGTGGTCTCCCCCTCGCTTAGTCGTTATATATACCACACCATTCGCGGCACGGCTACCGTATAACACATTGGCAGAGACTCCCTTCATAAAACTAATCTGCTGTATTGCGGACGGATTGATGCTCCCTGGATCACGGGGAATACCATCCACCAGCACCAAATAATCGCCCATTCCCCATAAACTACCGTTAAATCCTCCTGCAAAAGCCTGCATATTTTCCAAGCTGAAGGTCATGTAGTTTTTTTCCATTATACGAGGTACATCCACGACTGAGATTCCTCCCATTAGATTTTCTCTGGGAATTTGTCGAAATGCACCCTGTACAACTCTGGGCCCAACTCTCTGAAAATCCACCCCATCCGTTTGAGCAACAGTATCTTCGATCGCCTGTTCCATCTCTTCCGAATTAGAATCCTGTGCGATTAAGCCAGTAGGCAGTAAGAAGAGTATGGTACACACTAATATATTGTATCGTAAGTATTTCATTCGTTCTACGTTTTTTAACTCGTGCAATTGATTATCTCCTTCGTTTAGCATCACCATCCAGGATTTTGTTCAAAACTTGCGCTGATATTCACATCTGACCGTTTTAAGGGGAGCCAGTAGTGACGTTCGGTGAGATTTCTCTCCTTAAGCACTACTTCATTTAAGTTCAGTACTCTATTTTCTCTTGGATTATCCGGATCAAAATCAGGTGACCGCTGAAAGAAATGGCCGGTTTTTCTAGTGTTATTTTCATCTAAGAGTAATAGCCATCTGCGCTGATTTGTAAGCCGATGCCTTTCAAAACCTAATTCAACAGACCACTCTCGCCTTACCTCACTCAGAAAATCATCCACATCCCCTAAATATCGACCATCCACAGGCGGAACACCGGCTCTGTCTCGTACTCTGTTAATCGCCTCTTCAGCCGTCATATTGAAAGTTCCGGATGACCCTGTAGATGATTGGTTGGCTACAGATGCCGCTTCTGCATACATAACGTAGACACCGGCTAACCGCATCCAGGGAAGGTGAATGTGCAGGTTACTGCCATAACTCATCCCATCATCATATGTATTGGCTGTCAATGGAATAAACTTTCTTAACGTGTAACCTGTTTGAGTACCACCCGGACTGGCACCATTTGCATATCTATAGCTGCCTCCAGTATATAGATTCGCATGGCGATGTTGCTCATCAGCCTCTGGCATTGTACCCTGAACCACTTGCAAACCATCATACACGAATGTACTATAAAAACGCGGGTCGCGATCTCTCCACGGATATTCCTCATCATAACCAGAGTCACCTTCATCCAGAGGTAATCCATTCGCCATTCCAAATTTCTTCACATAGTTTGCGGTTGGGAAGAAATTACTACCATCCATGATGATGGTCGGTGTAAACTGTTTACTGGTATTCCAATTTGATTGCCAGGCATCGAAATAGGGACCTGTAAATATTCGTTCGGTTCCACCCGGTAACTCCCAGTTTTGGCCATGAGTATAGAAATTCATGTGCCATTCCGAAAAATCTAACAGCTCATAATTTGCTTCACCTGACTCCACAAGGCTCAGTAGTTCACCGAGTGCATCAGCTGCCCGTTCTGCGAATTCCTGGTTATAGCTCGCTGCCGTCTCATCCGCTCCATCATTCATCAGGGGGCTGGAGGCCCAAAGCAAATTTTTGCCAAGGTATCCCAGAGCCATGATTTTATTAATACGTAATGCATTGTTCCCGGCCGTTCTAGCCCCAACTTCAGTTTCGTCCCAGCTTATGGGTAACAGATCAGCAGCCCTTCTAAAGTCCCGTGCCACACTATCGGCAATAGCTTGGTAAGGTAATCTTTCCTGATCGAACTGTGCATCAGCCGGAAGAGGTTCACTCATATAAGGCATACCGCCAAAATGTTGCATATACTGGAAATAATTCCATGCTCTGAAGAACAGCAATTGGCCTTCAATCAGGTTTCTTTCCATTTCTGTACCCTGAAGCTTATCCAAATTACTAAGCCCAACATTCGCTTTGCGAATTGCATACCAGCCGTGATCCCAAAGGGATTTATCAAATCGATCCGCGTTAGTAGTAGGAGGGCTACCGGCTTTATCAAGCCAGGATGTATTCCACCCGTTATGTTCCGATTGCCAGCCCCAGAAATTACCGTCATCGAACATATCCACAATGTGGTAATCCATGTCGTTACTTGTAACAATATCGTCTCCGAAATTCCAATTACTTGTCCAGTAGGAGTTTGAAAAGTCAGGTATGATATTGTATAGCTCCTCGGTAAAACCCTGGAAATTGGTGAAGTTTTCAAATGCAGCATCTTCAGACACATTGGATTCCGGTGCCTTCATAAGAAAATCTTCACATGAAACCAGTACAACTGCGCTCAGGAAAATCCCGAATCCTAAAATTGTGTATTTATTTATTGTCTTATTCATATTCATTTCAACAAATTTAGAAATTAACATTAACCCCTAAGTTAAATCGTCGTACCGTTGGGTAGGCTCCCTGGCTGGTCACGCCACCGCCTGCAAAATTAGATTCCCGGTCATCGGGCATGTTGGTCCACAAAAGCAGGTTATGACCGTTCAGGTAAATATTTAAGCTACTGATACCCAGGCCTCTTGCTACATTTGAATTTGCATCAAATGTGTACCCTATTTGAGCACTCTTTAAACGCAGATAAGATCCATCATACATCCAGCGACTTCCTCTGCTGTATCCACTGATATTGGTATTCCAGCGAGGCATCATAGTATTCGCTTCAGGGTTATCCAAGCTCCAGTAGCCGCCTTCTACATCATAAGCCAACTCATTCCCCCCAAGGCTGCCAAAATTAGTGCTCCGGATTACATTATTTACACCATAGAATTGTGCAAATCCGCTGAATCCAGCCCAATCAAATCCAACGGTTGTATTAAATGTATTTTGCGGTGTCCCGGAAAAGCCAAATGGGACAGAATCCTGATCATCGATTAATCCGTCGGAGTTGTAATCAACAATCCATTTACCTCCAGGTAATTTCCCCGCATCATTCGTATTAAAAGGAGTAGATGCATACACTTCATCCCAAGAGTCATAGAAACCTCTGTCGATGTGTGTTCGCGCCTGGCCTACAGCGTACCCAGCCTGTTTTTGATAATCTGGTGTTAATTCAGGGTCATCCCTTTCAATAACTTCATTTTGTGCATGAGTCACATTCACTTCCGTCCACAGTCGGAATCGACTACCAATCATTCGATCAAGGTTAAGTGTAACCTCAAATCCCTGGTTATGCACCTCTCCGATATTAGCTACAGGAGCCTGCTGCCCAAAGTAGGATGGAATCGCCCTGTCGCCCCCGCTAATAAGGATATTTTCACGTTTATCTTGGAAAAAGTCGACAGAACCGGATATCTGCCCTTGAAAGAGTCCGAATTCAATTCCCAAATTAGCCTTAGTTACCGTTGCCCAGCGCACATCCGGGTTACCCAATGATTCTACTCTATACCAGGTGTATGGACTTTCCGGAGCTGTAATACCAACAGTTCCCATACCTGTATTGCCTCCATATGCCCATTCCGTCATGTAGAGCCAGCGTCCTGTAGTGTAGTCATCCCCGATAGTTCCGTAGGAAGCTCTAACTCTAAGATTATTGAGGAAATCTAATGAACTCATGAAGCTCTCTCTGTGAATATTCCAGCCAACTCCACCAGATGAAAAGAAACCAAATCGATAACCTTCACCAAACCTTTCCGACCCGTTATATGATCCGTTGTATTCAAGTATATATCGCTGATCATAATTATAGGTTGAACGAAATACCCAGTTTTCGCGAGCTTGAGGAATGATGCTACCTAACGCATTTTCGGAACGGTTTACAAGTCCCATCTGAGTGAAATTATTCCGCTCACCTAACGTAAAATCGTAGTTTATCTGAAACTGATAGTACCATCGCCGATACGTCTGAGAATTATCAACCGATCCTCCATCGGTATTCCACAAACTTCCTGGCTGAAAATCAAAAGGAGTTCCTGTATCGTAAAGGGGCTGAAATGTTTCATTCCCGCTTATTGGGTCAATGTATCTGCTGCGTGCAGAATTGTATAAGTCATTCACTCCCCTGTTGCCTTCAACAAAAGTGTTATCAACGGCAACCTGAGCTCTAACATTCAACCCTGGCACAAACATGTCCAGATCTTGGTCAAGCTCAAAATTTGTGGTCAACTCAGTACTGGTTATTCGTTCAATTCCGCTCAATGCCAAAATTTGTACCGAGTTACTACTTCCCCCGGTTGCGTCAGGGTCAAATCCAAAACTTCCATCCGGATAAATTGGCAAATACTGAGTTGGGGATGCACTGTATGCAGCTATCCAAAAACCATAGTCGCCCCCTGAAAAACCCCAGGGCCTCTTTCTTACCCCATAAGAACCTGCAATTTTTGCACTTAATGTAGTTGAAGGACTCAGTTGAAAATCCAGGTTAGAACGGGCATTTAACCTCTGAAACCCGAATCCGGGTTGATATCCGCGATTGTTTTCAAACTCTCTGAAAAGATCGCCTTCATTCACATAATTAGCACTTGCAAAAAATTGTACAAATTCAGAACCACCTCTAATATTCAGGTTAGCATCATACGATTGGGTATACTCTCTGAACAATTCATCAGCCCAATCCACATTTGCATAGCGTATCCGATCTTCCGGAGATTGTGGCCGTTGATAACGATCGACAAAATCTTGTGTATGATACGCCCCCCAACTTGCATTTGGTGCACCAAGCTCATGTTCTATGGCCTGGTTTCGTAACATCAGAGTTTCATATCCATCCATTACACCCGGCAGTTTCGATGGAACCTTAACTGTATTTGTGAAACTTCCTGATATCTGAACCTGTCCATCGTAACCCGATTTAGTTTCAATCAGGATCACACCATTTGCACCCTGAACTCCGTAGACAGCCGTTGCAGAAGCATCTTTTAAAACTGTCACTGAGGATACAGAACTCATATCCACACTTCCCATCGGGCGCTCAATCCCGTCAACCAAAATTAGCGGGGAAGAATCCTGCCAGGTACTCTGTCCGCGTATATAAATTTGAGGATCTTCCTCACCCGGCAAACCGGTACTGCTTACAGTAACCACCCCCGGCAGCTTACCCGTCAGCGCCATACTCAGGTTCGGTACCTGAACGGTCCTCGCCAGATCTCTTTCAGAAATAGAGGAGATACCTGCAATTACACTTTCCCTTTGCTGAGTACCAAAACCGACAACCACCAGCTCTTCACCGGTAAATGTTCCGGGCTGCAAAGCAACATCAATCTGATTTCGGTTCTCGATAGGAACTTCCAATCTCTCATATCCAATGAATGTAAATACAAGTGTGTCGGTTGGGGCGGGCACATTTAGCGAATATTCTCCATACAAATTAGTTGAGGTACCCTGTGAGGTTCCCTTTACCATTATATTTACACCCGGCATCGTCTCTTCAGTTTCAACATCAGTGACAACCCCTTCTACCAAATGGTTAAAAGATTCCACTACAGCAGCCTGCTCTTCGCCATCCTTTTTAAGGATAAAAGTGCGTTCATTCAGTTTGGTAAATGTCAGATTGAAATGATCTACAAGTTTCTGCAGTTCCTTCCCGAAATTATCTGACTGTCGGAAAAATTTGGGCTCTACGCGCATTCCATTCAGCAAACCGCTTTCATAGATAAATGAGACATCAAACCATTCCTCCATTTGTTTAAGCTCATCTTCCAACTGGACACTGCTTGATTCAGACTGAACACTATCCTGCTCATTCAGGGTTATTATTGGGTCTGTTTTTTGACCATCTGCCGAGGAAAGCCCTGCCAAAAAAATAAATAACAGGCATCCCAAAATGCGGATTATCGTAGCTTTATCGTTCATCTGTGTTCCCATTGATTTTGACATTGAAAACTGATCATTTGGTTTACTCATATTTATCTGACTACTGTGATATCAAATATTTTTCATTATCAACCTGTGTGATCTGCAGGTCAAGAATTTGTTGAAGTCCATTCAGCAGAATTTGTAAATCAGGATTTTGAATTGTCCCGGTGACCTGGCGATTCAAAAGCTCTGGTGATTCTACTTCCAGGCTAACATTGTAGATAGCTTCTATAGCTGAAAAAATATCTTTGAGTGAGGTATTCCGGAACTCGACCTCCCCATCAATCCAGGCAGTAAACAACCCTACATCAACCTTTTGTACTATAATTTCTGACGAAGATTTGTTGATCACTGCACGTTCACCCGGATTCAAGATCTTACTTGCTCTTTCCAGGCCTTGAGAGTCATTACCCGATACTTCTACCCGTCCCTCCTCCAGCACTACACTTGTTTTTTGAAATCGGGTATCCACATTAAACCTGGTTCCCAGAACCTGAATCTTTCCATCGTCAGTGTGAACGATAAATTCACGCTGAGTACCACCCGGATTAGTCGGAATATCAAAAAAGCCTTCGCCTTTCAGCCAAACCTCGACTCGCTCGCCTTGAAACTGCTCCAAACGATATCGCAATGAAGACTCAGCATTTAATTCAATCAGCGATCCGTCACTAAAAGTCAGAGTCTTCCTTTCTTCATCTCCGGTTTCAACCGTTTCAAATAGCAGCTCAGCATTTTGTTCAGTAGTTTCTGTGGGGTTAAAGAGAAAAAGCAGTCCCAGGCTTGACAAGATTATTAAAATTGTTGCCGCTACTGATACCCGGTAGCCCCATGAATTGTTTTTGGGCTGCATCTTTTTAAAAGATGGTAGTTTATTCTGCTGTTCAGATCTGTCAATTCGTTTTGTTAATCTTTCCAGCTCAAATTCCAAATCATCAGCCGGATCTAAATCCCATCTCACTTGATAAAATTTTTCAGCGTTTGCTCTTAACTCTCTGTGGAGAGGATCCTTTTGCTCCCAATTTTCCCAACGTCGTTTCTCAGACTCACTGGCGGTGCCCCTGATCCAGCGAGTAAAAGAATCATTACTCAATAATTCTGTTAATTTTTGATTTGATGTAGCCAAAAATGGTTCGGTTAGTGTGTTCGATTTTCTTTTCTGTAGGTATAAAGAAAGTCATACACCCGATCTCCACTAAAAATTTTACTTTTTGGTAATATTTTTTCCAGAAGGGCGAATTAAGAGCCTTTAAGCGCTCTAAACGGAAGAAAAAAATATTTAGAAAAGAAGACTAAAACCAGATAAGGAAGAAAATGGGAAGAGTATATTGTCAAATCAGCCAGTAAGTGAAACCTCTAAATTCTCTTTGAGAGTAGAAATAGCACGGTACATATAGTTATATACACTCTCTATCTTTACCCCCATGATTTCGCCGATTTCATCATTGGAAAGACCACTGTAGAACTTAAGAAAAGCTACCTCTTTTTGGTGACCATTTAAGTTATCAAAAGCCTTCTGTAGGTTTTCTTTTGTTTCTCTATTCATCTCTTCTGTGATCAGCAGCTGCTCTGTGTTTAACAAGTCTTCGTTGGGCGTCTCAGAAAAATACAATTCATCTCTTTTTTGCCATGTTTGTAATATTTCTACTTGCCTGAAAAGAGTTCTGCGGAACGAAGTGTATAGATAAGATCTTACATTTCCGATTTCTGATAATCTCTCTCGTTTATCCCAAATCGTGAAAAACAGTTCCTGGATACTATCTTTAACCAGCTGTTTGCGGGGAACTAACCGTAATCCATAATTTAAAAGAGGTTTGTAATATTTCCTGAACAAAGCTGAAAACGCGTCACAGCTGTCATCGTGAATAACCCGCTTCCATAAATTGATATCCTCTAAAAAATTGTTTTTACTCATATCGTTATCCCATAGGCTCAATAAAAGCGCTTTTTTACCTTAGAAAAAATATTCTTCTAATCGTACTGTTTTGAAAATAACCCCAATGTTATTTACAATTATTTTAAGTGTTAAATGCACACTCAATAAGCTAAAACAATTATCTTAAATATCAAGGTTTTATTTTCTCCTGCCTTCAGACTCCTCAGAACCGTTTTTTGAGTACTTTTTGAGAGAAATGGGTGTGATTGTTAGTTGTTACTTAAGGCCATTATAATTGGTTTGTGATAGTAAAAACAATGCAAAACAACCCTTATGCAAAATTTTGTAATTACTTTTCGCAAACCTTCATCAAAACCAACTCTTTAATCCAATATGCTGTAGCTAAATAGTTGTAGGTCTTATGTCGAATGACACAACTGTCCAAAAAATTGACTTAGATTTTTTAATCCTCGCAGATTTTCGCAAAGTACCCCGCAGAGTTTCGCTGAGTTGTGGTATTTGGACAGTAGCCTATCAGCGAGGGAATCTTGAGGGTTGAATTTATTTATGGTATAAGATCCGCTTTTATACACCTGAAACGGATGCTTTTGTAAGCTTCAGTATTATTTTGGACAGCTATGGTCGAATGAATACATCCATCATTCAACCCAATAAAAGAAATGAATTACATCAGATGCAGTGTAATAGATGTACGAAATGCCTGGCGAATGCTAAAATCATTCAGCTATGATCCTTGAAACAGAATCGAACCAGGGGATATACGTTTTCCACTGCCTGCAGATCTGTATATTGCTTCAACAACTGCCAGAGACTGGAGACTCTCTTCTCCCGAAACAATTGGTGTTTCGTTTTTTTTCAAAGCATTCACAATTTTATCATATTGCACTTGATGATCAGCTGCTTTCACACCTGAAAGAGGACTCTCAGCCCCTTTTTTGCTTTTCTCTTTTGATTCTGTTTTCCCACCCTTTCGTATCAGCTGAAACTGATCTCCATCCAAGAGAGCAGTTCCTTCGCTTCCATTAATTTCAAGAGAACGAGACTGTGCCGGTACGATCGAAGTAGATGCCTCAAATACTCCAAGTGCACCTGATTCAAATTTCATTACTGCTACTGCATTGTCTTCAGCTTCGATACCGGGATGTGTCAGCTTTTCAGTATAAGCTGAAAGAGTTGTGATTTCTCCCATCATCCATATCAGGAGATCGACTGTATGAATAGCTTGATTAATGACAGCTCCGCCCCCATCCATTTTTAATGTGCCACGCCATCCAGACTCAGAATAGTAGTCCTGATCCCGAAACCATTTTACGGATGCCCGAGCCATTATTGGGGTACCAATTTCTCCAGCAGTAACAGCTTGTTTCATCTGCTGAACTCCATCGATGAACCTGTTTTGATAAATCACGGCCAGCTGTACACCGTTTTGACTGCAGTGCTTTAATAATTCACGTCCCCTTTCAACGGATATTTCTATTGGCTTTTCTATGACCAGATGTTTTCCAGCTTTTGCTGCTAATTTCCCGAAGTCGAGATGGGATCCGCTTGGGGTGCAGATCGTGACCACATCAAGATTGTTATGCGAAAGAAATTCCTCGTAGTCAGCATAAACCGGAACGTTAAACTTTTGTTTAAATAAATTTCGGTTTACCTCACTTCTGCTGCAGGCCGCTACCAGTTCTGCATCATCCAGGTTGTTTATGGCTTCTGCATGAGTGGTGGATATACTCCCGAGCCCTACAATTCCAATGCCTGTTTTTTTTGATTTATTCATTGAAAATGATGACATATTGGCTAAAGACAGATTATTTAGTCTGAATTACAGATGTAAAGGAGATTGTGAAAATTTGATTACTCAACAGTCTGGTCGGAATAGATTTGAAACTGCTGCTCTATTTCTTCTGCTGATATAGTATCGCCGGAAACAATCCAAAATCTGTATCGAAGCTCCAGGGATTCATCCTCATCTAACGAATAGGGTATGAATTCGCCAAATCTGCCGTATTTACGCTCTGACATTTCAGATGGCCCAGGGTTTGAAGTATGACTCATATATGCCACAGTATAGGAATTTTCATCGATTGAATATTGCATAGCATTCCACGGCACATTCTCCCACTCCTCTTCTCCTAATTCCTCATTGGAAGGATAGTGTGACCATTCACCGGGCCTGATGAATTGAGTTTCCTCAGAATGATCAGCCACGTACTGGGCAGCCCTGAACTGCACGCCGGCATGCTGAAGATCACCTGCCAATTCAGCGGGACCTGCAACTGAAGTTAGTTTTGTATGGAAATCAATAAAAAAGCTGTGATCGTTATACCTGAACGCTCGTATATCCCGCGTTTCATTTAACATCACATTGCCGTCATGATCCTTCCAGTGAATCTGTACGATATGCCCTCCAAAAACTGGCCCGGAAATCTCCTCTTCGAACTCTTCGTGTTCACTTCTTTCTCCTTCATTCGCATGCCAGATATCCAGCTGTTTTTCATCAATCCTGAGCTGGTTATAACCAAAAAAGATGCCCCTGTGATGAGGATACAATCCCCCTAAACCTTTAGTAATTAAATCACCGGATACAGGGTCAAATACATGGTGAAATGGTTTCTTGGTTTCCTCTATATTTTCAGTATCAAAGACCGGATGTTCGTATTGAATAAGAGGCTGACCATCATGTTGTAACTGAACCGATTGCTCACCAGTTCTTTGCCAGCTGAATTCAGTATCTGAACAGTTCTGTTCTTTATGGATTGTATATTCGATCGTCTCGCCGGCCGGGAGTGTTGCCTGCCACCATACCCGAACTCCATCACTGGATAATGGTTCGGCCTGTGCGGGGATTAATTCACCGCCAGTCTCAAGGCAAAGCTCTCCGGATGTATCTTCTAACTCAAGGTCCGTATAGACAAGTGCACCTTCCAGGTCATGATTTCCTGCCGTGTATTGAAATGTATGATTTGTATTGTTTCCACAACTGGCACTGAAAAGAACAATAAATAAAACAGTCAGAATAAATCTCATATTTTTGTGATTTTTTTATGCTGATTTGATTAATACTGGAATTGTCTGAAGATTTTCTGACGCACTAAAACCCAATTTAACGGTTCTGATGATACTGCACTATCAGACTACCTATTCATTCGATATGTACTGCTATCAAATCAAAAATTAATTGAGCTGATTTCAGGGAAATATCCCACAGATGACTATCAGAGTACCCTCCCGGAGCTTGTCAACCAATACCCACCCTCCAATTCAGAGGGTTAGAGCATTGTACGCCATGAAATCAAACCAAGTCTGATGGACGTTTTGCGTGGGGTTTCAGACTGGTTAAACCCTCAATTTTAACGGGTTGTCCCGAAGCCGCACTTTTGCGGGCTGCAACACCTGTTAATACAGACATCACACCATCACGGGTTCCGGCAGATTGATGCAGAGGATCTTCCATATCCGGATCTACAAACAATTTATTTAACAGCAACGGGTCTCCTCCCCAGTGGCTACCGCTGGTAAAATCAACCGTAATTTTCTGAGGCTGCTCACCAAGTGGCGTGAGAATCCACTCCTGGTGATTTTGTGGTGTTCCCCATCCCCCTTCTCTGCCCTCAAGCCGACCTTTTGTCCCATTAAAAGCGATCCAGTATCCATCATGGTCTGTATCAGAAGTCAGGGAGTAGTTGAGAAGTGCGTTGTTGGCATATTTGATCAAAGCTGCATGCTTGTCGTGAGAATCGATATTGTGGCGAAACACACAATTATCGCGAATGTATCCATCATAATGTTCGTTTTCGGCATACATTTGCCGCAGGTGATCATTGTCATTAATATTCCAGTGATAATCACACTTTTCAGCATGAGGACAATTTCTGCAATTTGTAGATCTAAATGGACCATTTGATCCAAATATTTCAAGATCATCCTTCGCAAAAACTTCAACCGGATCAGAATCAAGGAACCAATTGATCATATCAAAGTGGTGTGTATTTTTATGCACCCACAATGTCCCTCCCCTTTGGCTTTCACCGTGCCACCGCTGCATATACCGTTTTTGGTGATCATGATCTATATTCCAGTGAAAATCAACGGAACGGATATCACCAATCGCACCATTCATTAACAACTCTTTAACTTTAGACCTGTGCGGAGGATATCGATAATTAAATGTTACATAAATGTCGTTGTCATATTTTTTGTCTGCATCAATGATTTGCTGACATTTATGTTCATCTATGGTCAGCGGTTTTTCGCAGACCACATCCACTCCATGCTCCAGTCCCGTTATAATACACGTGTGATGTTCCCAGTCCCAGGTGGTCACAATAAGGCGATCCGGATCTGTTTTCTCCAGCATTTCGTCTAAATTTGTAAACGTAGGGCAGCCTGCACCAATATATTGATCAGCATACTCGAGCCTGCCCGGATTCGTGTCACAAATTCCCACATGTTCCACATGCTCTCCATAATCCTGTACCAGTGTTCTTCCATACATCGCTACGCCCCGCACCCCTGTACCGACGACAGCTACTTTCATTTTCCCCTCCCTCTTTTTCCTGTTTTTGTTTATTGAAGAAGGTTTTGACAAAACAGGCCCGGCTAATAACGACCCCCCGAGTGCTGTTCCTGCCGTTGATAGAAATCTTTTTCTGGTAAATTTACTTGTATCCATATACTTCCATTTATTTAAACTTTTTATTGTAGCCCAGCGTCAGAATATTCCGTTTACCAACGCAGAGAATGCGATGTAGTTACCGGTCACTTACCTGTAACAAGTAGATGATAATTTTTATAAAAAACAATTTATTTTAACCCTTAAATAAATAACCAAAATATTTCCCTTTTGAATTGGTGTCTGCATTTTTTCGATTCATATATTTACTTCATGACAGCGGGCTTCTTTCCCTAAATTCACTTTAGGAAAACATCTACAAATAGTTGAATTTGAGTATCTTAATCGGTAAAGTCATCTATTTAATACTCGTAAATAAATTGATACATCCATGATTCGAGATTGTAAAAAACTGGAACAGACCTGGCGCTGGTATGGGAACTACGATTCTATTTCTCTGCAGGAGATTGTACAAACCGGAGCGACCGGAATCGTAACGGCTCTTCATCATATTCCGATAGGAGATGTGTGGACAACGGAAGAGATTGAAAAACGAAAAAAAGAGATTGAGGATGCCGGGCTCAGATGGTCCGTTGTTGAAAGCATACCTGTTCATGAAGATATAAAAAGGCAAATCGGGAATTACGAAAACTATATAGAAAACTATAAAGAGAGCTTAAAAAACCTGGGGAAGTGCGGTATAAAGACAGTCTGTTACAATTTTATGCCCGTTCTGGACTGGACCCGAACAGACCTCGAGTATGAGACAGCCGATAAATCTACCGCCCTTCGATTTGAAGAATCTGCACTGGCTGCATTTGATCTTTATATCCTGCAAAGATCTGCGGCAAAATCATCTTATCCCGAACAAGTTATTCAGGAAGCTGAAGCATTTTATAAAAAACTTTCTTCAAAAGATGCTGAGATTCTAACAGACACCATACTTGCCGGTTTACCTGGATCCGAAGAGGGATATAGCCTGGATGAATTCAAAGAGATGCTAAAAAGCTATAAAGGAATCACTGCAAACGATCTTAAAGAACATTTATATCATTTTTTAAAAGAGGTAATTCCTGCTGCCGAGCAGGCTGGCATTAAAATGGCAATTCACCCCGATGATCCCCCATTTCCGCTTTTTGGTCTGCCCAGGGTCGTAAGTACTGAAAGCGATGCCAAATCTCTTCTCGATGTTGTGGACTCAGTCCATAACGGACTCACCTTTTGTACCGGTTCTTACGGAGCGAGAGCTGACAATGATCTGACAGGGATGGTAAAACGCCTGGGTCACAGAATTAACTTCATCCATCTGCGAAGTGTACAACATGAAAGTGGTAAATCCTTTCATGAGGCAAATCATCTTGAAGGGAGTGCGGATATCCCCTCGGTCATGCGTGCAATTATCGAAGAACAATTAAATAGAAAAAAGACAGGGCGCGATGACACTGACATTCCAATGCGTCCGGATCACGGGCATAAAATGCTTGATGACATGAATAAAGAATCGGCTCCAGGATATTCATTAATAGGAAGGCTCCGTGGCCTGGCTGAGTTAAGGGGGCTGGAAACAGGCATCCGTAATACACTGGAAATTCATTAGTCAGTTAACCGTATGAATGAGACCAGATCAATAGTCTATGTTATTTTCTTTTTAGCATGTTTGCTGTTGATCTCTGCCTGTACTACTGAAACTTCAGATTCAACTGAATTAAATGAAACAGGAATGATGGTTGCTCTGCTCGACAGCATAGCCAAAAATGTGAATCCACGCTTAAACGAATATTCAAACCGTAAACGCGTGGAAGTAATACGAGATATACCCAACCCCGACAATCCACAGGAAAATATAGTTTATAAAGGTACACTTGCCCAGGAATTGATTTATAGTGGTCAAACCGAAGAAGCTATAGATATTCTTGAATCACTATTGAACGAACTGGAAAGTGCCACCTATGAGATACAACAAAGGTTTGAGGAAAATATACTCGACCTGATTGCCCTTGCGTATTTACGTCTTGGAGAACAGCAAAACTGCATTTTAAATCACTCATCAGATTCGTGTCTTTTCCCAATACAGGGAGAAGGAGTTCATAGTCTGACCCATGGTTCAGAGATGGCCATTCAGTATTATGAACGTCTTCTTTCAGACTGGCAGCCAGATAATATGGAATATCGGTGGTTGCTGAATATTGCATATATGACTCTTGGGAAACATCCTGATGAAGTGCCCGACAGATGGATTATCCCTGCCGAACGTTTTTCGTCTGATTACACGATTAACAGGTTTCATGATGTTGCTCCCAAAGCCGGGTTAGCTGATGAAATGGGTTTGTCGGGGGGCAGTATAACCGAAGATTTTAATAATAATGGCCTGATCGACATCATGGCATCATCCTGGGGTTTAACCGATCAGCTTCAATATTATGAAAATAATGGGGATGGCACATTTACCAGGAGAACGGATGAAGCCGGGCTAACCGGGCTGACAGGCGGACTAAATATCATTCATGCGGATTACAACAATGATGGATTCGCCGATGTACTTGTATTAAGAGGTGCATGGCTTGGAGAAGCGGGGCATCATCCAAATTCACTGCTCCGTAACAATGGCGACGGCACGTTCACAGATGTCACCGAAAGTTCTGGCATTCTGAGTTTTCACCCGACCCAAACTGCTGTCTGGGCGGATTTTAATAATAATGGCTGGCTGGATTTGTTTATTGGAAATGAATCCGCGGGAAGAAATCAACATCCGGCAGAACTCTACCTGAATAATAAAGACGGGACTTTCAGAAATGCTGCACGGCAGGCCGGGGTCGCCATTACAGGCTACATTAAGGGAGTTACTGCTGGTGATTATACCAATGACGGCTACCAGGATTTATATATCTCAATTCTTGATGGGCCGAATATTTTAATGAAAAATAATGGCCCCAACAGAGAGGGTATTCCCCTGTTTATGAATTTGACGGAACAGGCAGGAGTTCAGGAACCAGAATCGAGTTTTCCCACCTGGTTTTGGGATTATAATAACAATGGATTTCTGGATCTATTTGTATCAGGATATTATGCCTCGCCGGCAGATGTAGCAAGGGAGTACATGAATATGCCGGTTGAAGCTGAAATGCCGCGGCTCTACCGTAACAATGGCGACGGTTCGTTCACCGATGTTACTTCAGAAACCGGGCTTAATAAAGTCATGTATACAATGGGGTCAAATTTTGGAGATCTTGATAACGACGGATACCTTGATTTTTACGCTGGCACAGGAGATCCTGATATGCGTTCACTGATGCCGAACCGTATGTTTCGGAACATTGAAGGATCGTATTTTGGTGAGGTTACAGCCTCCGGAGGATTTGGCCATCTGCAAAAAGGTCACGGCGTATCATTTGCCGACCTCAACAATAACGGCCATCAGGATCTTTTTTCGGTTATTGGCGGTGCATTTGAAGGCGACGTTTATCTGAATAGTCTTTTTGAAAATCCGGGGAATGACAACAACTGGATTACACTCATGTTTGAGGGTGACCAGAGTAACCAATTCGGCGTGGGCAACAGAATACGTATTGAAATTGAGGAAGCAGACTCCATCCGAACCATTCACCGTACCGTGACAACAGGCGGCAGTTTTGGGGCCTCAAGCCTTCAGCTGGAAGTTGGGCTTGGAAAGGCAGAAAAGATCAATATACTTGAAGTCTACTGGCCTGCAAGTGACATTCGGCAGGAGTATTCAGATTTAAAAATGAACCAATTTTACCGAATCAAAGAATCAGGTGAGCAACCAGAGCCCATCATTCGAACTCCATTTGAATTCAGCGGTACTTCCCCCTTTCACCATGAACACTGAAGTTAAAAGTGCAGTTCTTTTCAGGCGAATCATTTCGCTACATTCTCACAAAACGCGTAAGAAAAGCCAGTTATCAGATCGCAAAGTAAAAAACACTATCTGCTTAATTCATACGCTCTTGTCGTTAGATAATACTTTGTAAGCAAATTTGTTCTCTCCCATTCCGGAAGACTTCCATCAACCAGCGCATCAAGATATCTTTCCGTTACTCTTGTAAAGTGTTCTTCATGCGTTTCGCTCAGCTCATCTGGTATCGTAATCTTGTATCCAAGTTCTGTGTTTTCATACCCCAGTCCCGGGTACGACTCATTTAGATCTTCCAGAACAGAGTTCAGTGTGGATTCGAAATTATCCATATCAGCATTTTCTGTTGGTTCAACATAAAGTGTTGCAGTAAAGTCCTGATCAATATCCTGGCGGATCACCAGGTCAGCCAGTGAGCCTCTTAGAACAGAAAAGTGGGTGTCGCCTCCATCGGGGTTCGTAAATCCCCACTGGGCCGAGACTTTACCATACACTCCCCGTACCCGAAAGACAAATTCTCCATTCGCAGTTACTGTCAAGACATCATCTTCAACGTCTTGCATTAAATAATCAGGAAATGACTCCTCAGTTGTGATCTGTTCAAATTGGGATTGAGTGAGATCGGTATCCCAGGTTCTCGCATTTACGACCTCGACACCATCATCTTCATTCTCATAATCAATAGGTTCTTCCGGGAAAAGCTGCCACATAATCAGATCAACAAGATGTGTTGAAACATCCACGATCGATTCTCCCTGTTGTTCCACATCAAAAAACCAGGCGGGTCGAATCAGTGTTTCGCCTGCTACGGTTTTGTAAAAAAAGTGAACACTTTCTTTCGTGATTGCAGGCTCTTCTGCTGTACCGGGATTCAATTCACCAAACAGCTCAGTCTTCTGAGCAAGCTCTTTCTGGAGAATACTGGTAATTTCATGCCGTTCGGTCATCATATCATTCACAAGAAGCCCTTGTTCATCTGCATTTTCAAGAGTCTCTTTTAACACAGAGAACTGCTCCGGTTTGATGATCATGGGCTTGTCTGAAAGCACATTTATACCATTCTCCACAGCATTGTTTATATATTCGATTTTACGTGCATTATTCCCGGCAACAACCATCACATTCCCCGGTTTTTCATCGAGCATTCGGCTCAGGTAATCATCACCACGATACACCTCAGGCTGCCAATTAGTGGGATTTGATTCCCGGGAGTTAAACTGTTCAACCATAGACAGGTATGAATCAACCTCATCGCCATCGGGTGCATAAACATGAACCACAGGATCAACCTGAGTGTAATTATGCATATGAATTAAACCGGCATGAAAATGACCCGGGTTCATGTTTATGATTTTCACCTCATTTTCAGCCCCCGAAAATTCTGTGGATGTAGATTCCATAGTAGAAGTTTCTGTATCACATGAAAAGAGAATCAGGCAGAAAGCCATTAATAATACTATTAAGTATTTCATTTTAATGATGTAAGAAATTACAGGTTAATTTTCCGGAATATAATAAAATTAATATCGATCCCGATTCGGCCGGAGTGTATAAACTATCAAGGTTTTTGACGTCAACTACTGTTATCAGCTAGTTATCGCGTAACCAGTCCTGGTATTTGTGATGCTTTATAGGGATATCGCTGCGGCCGCGAAAGCATTGCATTTGCTTCATCATCATTTTTGAACTTTTCATTAATCGGATCCCAATAAAGCTTACGGGGCAACTTCATTGCGATATGTGATATTAGACAAGCCGTTGTTGAACGATGAGAAACTTCAGCCGGAGCCGAGGTTGCTGTTGTTTGTTCGCGTATACATCGCAGCCAGTTGTGATGGTGAGTTTCATCTGGCTTTCCACTTATGCGAAATGCATCCGGCCCGAGTTCAGAAAGCAGGTTAGGTGAACTTGCCTGAAGCGGCCCGTCTTCAACCGTATCGGAGTCTGGATCACTGGCGGTTACTCCGCTGCCACGGGTAACAAAGATCCATCCTTCATCTCCTTTAAAACGAATTCCGTTTGGAAAAACTTCTGGATCAGAGACTATCATGTTTACTCCGTTTTTATAGGTTGCTTCAACTCTGAAGTCACCATGCACATCCCACAATCCATCATAATTCGGTTCATCTGGTGGAAATACGGCTTCCGCTTCTACTTCAATCGGCCCGGTATACTCCGTACCCATGCCCCAGTGGGCAATATCAAGATGATGGGCACCCCACCCGGTAATCATACCAGCAGAATAGTTTTCGCAGCGTAACCATCCCGGCCGGCCCACAATTCCAGCCTCAGAATGAACTCTGTCTTCCGTGTAAGGAACATAGGGAGTTGTACCCAGCCACGCATCGTAATCCAGTCCTTCCGGAACAGGTTGTGGTTCAGGATTTCCTCCCGGCGGATCGTAAGGAAGCCCAATCTCTATTGTCTGAAGGTTTCCAACCCGACCATTTCGCACCAACTCGCATGCTCTTTTAAAATGCGGCCACGGATTGGTTGCGCGCTGCTGACTTCCAATCTGAAAGATGGTTCCCGTTCGCTGGAGAATATCTGTCATCAGACGCCCCTCTTCAACCGTAAGAGAATGAGGTTTTTGCAGGTAGATATGCTTTCCTGCTAAAGCCGCTTCAATCGTTGGCAGAATATGCGCATGATCCGGAGTACTTATGATTACTGCATCTATATCTGTTTCTTCCTCAAGCATTTCACGATAATTCTGATATGTATTTACCTCTACATAATCATCCGGACGCTGCACATCTTCACTATTATAAAATTCCTTTGCCCATTCATTGGCTCCATTTACACGATTAAGGTCAACATCACACGCTGCAATCAATCGTGTACCCGGATCACTTAAAACCCCTGGCAAGTCATGGCCTACTGCTATCCTGCCCCATCCAATCTGAGCAATATTGATATTATTACTGGGAGCTCTTTTACCTATAACTGATGAGGGTATAATCGTTGGAGCCATAAAAAGACCCGTCGCTCCAAATATTGACGTTTTCAAATATTCACGTCTTGTCATTCCATTATTTTTGTTCTTTTTACTCATTGTGTCTGTTGTTATATATTTTTGTTGAAATTATTGATTGACTCCATTCACAACCCATTGAATGCCACCCAGGATGTGCTCGACAAAAACCGGATCCGAATACTGTTCCGGACGATGTCCTAAAGTTGTGTACCACTGCCGCCCTCCGTCAAACTCCTGATACCAGGCTATTGGAAAACTTTCACCAAAAAGGTTCCCGGGAAAATCCTGTTTTCCCTCATCATCTACTGTATTCATATCTGCTGAAAGCAAAACCTTTAATGCAGGATTAAGCTCTTTCAGATAATAACATTCATCGTTTTCAATTTCCCATCGATCGGGCAAGTGCGACGTTGATGGGTGTGCCCGATTAACCACATCTACAGTGAAATCCTGTTGGGGTGCATGCCGTTCAAAGTTCCCGCCCACAAGCTGAGAAAACCATGGCCAGTCTCTTTCTGATCCGCTTGCAGAATGAATTGCCACAAATCCGCCTCCATTCTGTATGTAATTTTTCAAAGCCTGACGCTGGCTTTCTGTATCAAAGATCTCGTTGTTTGTATTTGAAAATATAAGTGCATTGTACTGACTTAAATTTTCATCCGTAAAAAGCGCCGGATCTTCTGAAGCGACAACCTCAAATCCGTTCTCTTCCCCAAGCTTTTCAATAGCCTGAATACTGTATGGGATATTATCGTGCACATATCCATCGCCGTTCTTTGTATAGAGTAATACTTTAGCTCCTGCAAGACTTGTATTCTGAACCTCAACTCGTGGTGGATTTGCATAGTTTTTCCAAAACAGCTCTGCATCTGTCGAATCAATCGTCCCATCATATACGAGCATTCTGTATTTCAGTGAATAGGATCTACCGGATTTTAATTCGAAATCACGATCCTGGGCCGGATTAAAGTTGATATATACATTCTCCTCTCCGTTATTTGTTCCAACCGGCCAGATGCGCAATTGCTCGGGGTAATTAAAATTTGACGGATTGGTCATAAATAAAATTCCGGATTTCCCCTCCTCAACATCAGAAATACCATTTACATCCAGCCAGCGAGCCCTGGTCGCATTGGCATTACTTTTATCAAATCCTTCAGAAGATAATAGAGTGGCGTTGTTATCATTCCATTTTTCCGTAGCCCGCAAACTGAATCCCTGGTATCGATATTCTTTAATGGTCAGCGGTTCATTTGTTGCAGGATTAAGTGTGGAGGCAAAATCGATAAGCCATACGTCCTCTTCTGATCCCACATTCCATACGTTAATTTCCCACTGTTCATTGAGGGCTGTTTTTTCCTCTGATGGACCTGTAAAATCAATATGATTGTGAAGTGCCCTGAATCCTCCGTATACATTTCCATGTTTCTTTTCAGTTACAGCTTCTGCACGGACTGTACCCTGGCCACTGCCAAGATTCCAGAAATCCACCTCTCTTCCTTCAAATTCTGTACGTGTCCATGGATTCCATATTCCATAATGGTGATAGTGATCAGGCGGTTGAATCCGGCTCAATACCTCACCCCCCGGTGACCAGATCGGATGTATATACCCTCCGCGTTTGAAAATTTCATCCACGCCTTCTGGTACATCTTTTAAAGCGTATCTATAGTTCAGAACCTTTTTTTCACCTATAGAAATCAGCAAGCTTTCGCCATCATCTTCAACTTTTACACCCGGGTCATCAGAAGATGATTGAGTATTCTCCTCTACCCGCAGTACAAAATTCCGTACGGATCCCGGTTTTGTTTCCCCACTTAAAATCCAGGTTAACTGATCAGGATTTCCGGGTTTTAACTGAGACTGCACAGGGTTTTCTTTACCATCGGTAGTTTCATAAAGCTGTAATTCGCCTTCATGTTGCTTCAAGGTGATTCCTTCAAGTACAGCGGAAACCGGGGTATTCAGATATGTTGATTTATCGGCATATACGGAAATTTCAGCAATCGAAGTTGATTGTGCATACAGATTGCTTACAGAACCAACAATTAAAAACACATAGACAAAAACTGTCCGGACAAATAATGATACATATTGAATTTCATTTTTTTTCATAACCCATTTTCCTGTTCAAAATTTTCTGTATAGCGTACTCACATCATAATACTACCTCCAGGATTTATAATCCTGAGAGGCAGTTTATCATGATTTTAATAGGTCGTTAGACTTTGATTCAATTAATAACCAGGGTTTTGTGCATATGGTGTTGAAGTCCGGTTCATTTGATTGGCAGGAATAGGCCGTAACATATGATGCTCCTGAATATTTGATGCTCCGGAAGTCGGACTGTAGAGTTGTACTCTTTCAACTAACTTCCCGGTACGCTTCAAATCGAGCCACCGTTTTTGTTCGCCATAGAATTCCCGGGCACGTTCATCCAGAATGAAATCAATATCCAGGTCTCCGGCCGTGATTTCCATTTGCCCCCCCAGCCCCGGGTGAGCAGCTCTTCGCCTTACTTCATTAACATAACTCACAGCATCACCAGCCCTTCCATCCATAATCAAAGCCTCTGCAGCATTGAGGTAGGTTTCTGCCAGCCGATAGACGATATAATCGCGTGATCCTTGCTCATGGTTAATTGAAGGACGTTTAAAATCATCTACTTTTTTCAGATTGGGAAACATATTGATATCCCAATACCAGTCGTCATCCTGATTATCAATATTCCAGGTCATAATATTTACACCTGCAAGCCTGTTTTCATAGTCGTTAACATCTTGCTGAGTTAGAAACCGATCGGTTACATAAATTGCCGTATCGCCAACAGCAGCACCATCTGGTATTCCGCTGGTTGTATTATAGTACCACACATCCTGGAATGTTTTTTCGTACCTCGCATCAACATCCAGCGGCCTGAAGTTCTCCATACCAAAAGGTGTAGGTCTGAACCGTATCCACGGGCGCCCATAGCCGGGCTCCAGCGCGCGATCCAGTCCATCATTAAAAACTTCATACCATGGTCTGTAGTGCAAGTGACTCTGATTTCCATTGTTGTTTAATATGGGGTCCTCTGTATACTGTACTGACCATAATACTTCAGCATTTTGTTCATTATCATGGTCAAACACATCTGCAAAATCGTCCAGCAATACATGATCGTAATTATTGATTACGTTATCCGCAAGAGTTGCAGCGCGGGCAAAATCGTCTGATTCCGCAAAATCCTTGTACCCGCGAGTTAACAGTGTTAGTGAAAGCATGTGTTCCGCTGCCGGTTTTGTTGCCCTTCCAAACTCACTTTGAGTATCTGGCAAATGTTGAACGGCAAATTCCAGATCATCTACAATAGCTGCATAAATTGCTGATTCAGGTGTCCGTTCAGCATCTGTCTGAACACCCACTGTTTCTTCAAGGGTTAGGTGAACCGGTCCAAAATGCTGCACCAGGATATAATAAAAATGAGCACGTAAAAACCGCACTTCACCTAATTTAGCATTCAATTCATCTGCAGAAATATCTTCGAGTTGACTTGCCCGATCCACAGCGGCGTTTGTTGTATTAATTGCCTGGTAAAAATTACTCCACAAATGCCAGAAGGGGGAAGATTCGGAGTTCATTTCAGCATCATAATTATTCATATAATGAAATCCGCCATGACCACCATTGGTGATAATATCGGTTCCCATCGCAGTCAGATTCCCTCCTTGTTCGGTTCCGTAATATTCCCGCAAGAGTGAATATGAAGCATTGACAGCATCATCAAATCCTTCCGGAGTATTGTAATGGGCATCTACAGTTACCCCCGATACGACCTCCTCGCTCAACACATCACACGATACAGCAGTGATGAAGATTATGGCGAGTACTGTAACTAAATAGGTAAACTTTTTCATGGGTCAATAACCTCTTCAATTAAAAATTGATATTCATTCCAAATGTAAATAATCGTGTTGCAGGTCCGTTACCGGCACCGATCACACCTCCATAGGATTCGGGGTCAAGACCGCCCTCAAGATTTGAAAATACAAACGGTGAATCGGCATTTACATACACCCTCGCCGATCTGATCCCCAGAGTATTTACAATAGAAGTGGATAAATTATACCCCAACTGAACATTCCGTACTTTCAAAAAGTCACCGGATTGATAACCACGGCTTGAACTGTTGAGTGGAAATTCCCTGGTACCATCGGGTTTCGGTGTATCGTTTGATGGGTTATCAGGTGTCCAGTAATTTACATTCAGGTTGTTATATCTTCCCTGTAAGGTGCTGTTGTTTACAAGAAATTCGTTGTAGATAGTATGTCCAAAACTGCCAAACAGAAAAAAGGAGAAATCAAAATCTCTGTACCGCAGACGATTACCAAACCCAACGCTTAGTGTGGGCATATCGCTTCCCAGTATAACCCGGTCTGCTTCTGTGATACTTCCGCTATCGGTAACATCGCGTAGTTTAATTTCACCCGGACTTCTGCCATACTGTGCTGCCTGATCCGCTTCATCAAGCTGCCAGATTCCAATCATATCATAATCATACCATACCGTTAAGGGTTCTCCGATAAACCATTGGTTTCCAATGTCATCCTCACCGGTACCGAATAAATCTACAATCTCCTCCTTGTTGGCAAATACATTTAGGTTGGACGACCAGCTGAAGTTATTTGTGTTGATATTATTGCTGGTAAGGGTAAATTCAAATCCTCTGTTCCTGGTATCACCAATATTTTCAAGAACGGAATTAAATCCGGAAGTAATGGGAATCACTCTTTCAAGCAACAGGTTCGAAGTATCGGTTTGGTATAATTCAACACTTCCAGCTACACGATCTCCCCAAAATCCAAAATCGAGCCCGAGGTTCATCGTAGCAGACGTTTCCCATTTAAGATCAGGATTTGCAAGTGAGGTTGGACGGTAACCGAATCCTGATGCATCTCCGAACGAATAGGTAGTTCTGCCCAATCCCCCTCTTGTTTGATAGGGATCAATAGCAGTGTTTCCGGTTATTCCATAACTGACTCTGATCCGAAGATCTGAAAACAGATCCTGATCTGCCATGAAAGGTTCATCACTGATTCTCCATCCCAATGCAACGGAAGGGAAAAAGCCCCATTGCTGACCTTCAGAGAGTCTGGAAGATCCATCATATCGCCCGGTAACTGTTAACAGGTACCGGTCCAGAAATCGGTAATTCGCCCGAGCCATGTAGGACATCAGGCCCCATTCTTCAAGATTGCTTCCTAACCCTTCAATGGTTGCACCAGAACCGATGTTGTGATAGCGCTGATGTTCATAAGGAAGTTCGGAAGCGGCCATATTAGAATATTCCGTTCTTGATTCCTGGATACTAAAAAGCCCCGTCAGATCGATAGCATGATTCTCAAAGTTTTCGGAATACGTAAGAATATTTTCGAACGTATACGTCATCTTTCTTTCATGTTCTTTCTCTGCATATGGGGACCCGAATTGCCTTGCACCCGTCAGACTTCCCTGGAATAATCCACGTCTCCAGTCCTGAAAGTCCGGGCCGAAGTTCATTCGATAGCTTAGGTTATCAAGAATATTCAAATCTGCATAAATGTTGCTGAAAATCCTGATTCTTTCTCTTTCATCTATATACGAATCACCTTCCAGGTCTGCCAGGGGATTAAAAATCAGAGGATCAGCTCCGGGACGATAGATCAGATTACCTTCGCTGTCAAAGGGTTCAGCAAGCGGATTTGTTGCCAAAGCACCTCCATATGGATTTGACCCCCAGTTTTGAACCTGGTTGGAGAGCTGTGTTGATGTACCAATTCTCAATCTGTCAGACACTGTGTGATCCAGATTTACTCTGAATGTAGTGCGGTTAAAATCCTGGTGTTCAATGACCCCTCTGTCGTAAAAATAGTTTCCTGAGACAGCAAACTGTGTGCTTTCATTTCCACCCTGAATACCAATTTGATGATTTTGCTGAATACCCGTTCCTAAAAGTAAATCAACCCAATCCGTCGAAACACCCCGTTCAAACGCTTCCCTTTCAGCAGAGGTAAAATCGCGGCCTGCTGCTTCTTTTAAAGCACCAAACTCTGCACCACTCATCATATCCGGTCTTCCAAGCTCCTGCCTGAACCCGGTATGACCAGAATAAGAGACCGTTGTCGCGTGATCACCACCTCTGTTTGTTGTCACCAGTACTACACCGTTCGCACCTCTGGAACCGTAAATTGCAGTGGCTGAAGCATCTTTTAAGATTTCCATTGACTCTATATCACGTGGATTTATATCGCTGATATTTCCTTCAAGAGGAATTCCATCTACCACGTATAAAGGCTCGTTCGAAGCGGTCAGTGAACGCCGGCCCCTGACTCTGATCGTAACACCCTGCCCGGGCCGGTTACCTGATGAGAGTGCCACAACGCCTGCAGCTCTTCCCTGAAGCGCCTGCCCTGCATCTGTTAACGGGGCTTCCTGGATATCTCTGCTGGATATTGAAGAAACAGAACCCGTTATATCCCGTCGCTCTACGGCACCATACCCAACAACTACAAGTTCATCACCAACAATTGCCTGGGATGTGAGTGTTATATCAATATTAGATCTTCCGTTGATTGGCTCTTCCAGTGTTTCATATCCGATATAAGAAAAAACAAGCGTATCGTTTTGAGAAGGAGCTACGACTGAAAACTCACCATTTATGCTGGTTGAAGTTCCCTGGTCGGTGCCTTTTACCAAAACAGTAACTCCTGGAAGCGCTTCCCCGTCATCAGAAGAAAAAACGGTTCCAGTTACGGTATGATCCTGTGCGTATCCAAAATCGTAAATTCCTGTAATAATCATTCCATTCACAAGTATGCAAATGAAAATCATTTTTAATTTTATAGTAGCCATATTCCATTCATCCTTTTTTCATTTATAGTTCCAAATTAAGTGGCAACTGATTACTCAGATAAAGCTTTAATGAAATAAACAGTTTTTTTGGCAGACAGAACAAACGTTTGCATTGTGTTGTTAAATAATGAAACTTCGGCTGAAATAACAATTTTTTTTAAATTTCTGTTAAAATTTGTTCATTCTAATTAAAATTTTAACAGCAATGGTCTTCATTATTTGGATCACTTTTATGGATATTCATATATGAAAAAGAAAACAACATTAGCAGATATTGCTAAAAAACTGGATGTAACCACTTCCACTGTATCAAGAGCACTTAAAAATCATCCAAAAATCAGTGATGCCACAAAAAAGGCTGTAGGCGAGCTCGTAGAAAAAATGAATTACCAGCCGAATAATATTGCAGCGGCACTTCAAAGCGGGAAAAGTAATATTATCGGAGTAATTGTTCCCACATCGGACCGCCAGTTTTTTGCTTCTGTAATCCGCGGGATTGAGGAGGTTGTCAGAAAAAAAGGATACAATCTTATTATTTGCCAGTCTGATGAGCAGACTAACAAAGAAGAAAAAATAATTGACACGCTTTTACGGGTTCAGGTTGATGGCATCATAGCTTCTGTTTCCAAAGAAACCACTCATTACTCCTACTTTGAAAAAATCATTCAGCAAAATGTACCTCTCATACTTTATGACAGAGTAGGTGAAAAAATTAATACCAATACAGTAATTAGTAATGATTATCGGGGTGCGTATAAAGCCGTATCTCACCTTATTGACCAAGGTTGCAGCAGAATTGCTCATTTTTCAGGGCTAAAACATATCAAAATTTATCAGGAAAGGCTGAATGGGTACCTGGATGCCCTAAAACATCATCAGCTGCCCGTTGATGAAAACCTGATAATTGAAAGCGATTTAATAGGTGATACAGAAATCATTCTTGATGCAGGTTCTGAAATGACAACACATCTGTTCGAGAGTGAAAATCCGCCGGATGGAATTTTTTCGTCTAGTGATTTTGCTGCCATGGGTGCAATTCAGACACTCAAATCAAAATCTATTCTTATTCCGGATGAAGTTGCAATAGCAGGTTACAGCAATGACTTTTCTGCTTCAATTATTGACCCAGGACTTACTTCTGTGGATCAACACACCAAAAACATGGGAAATAACGCAGCTAATCTATTTTTAGATCAGATCAACAATAAGAATGAAACAAACGAATACAAACAAATTGAAATTGAACCGACGCTAATCATTCGTGCATCATCTTCCGTAAAACCCTCAGAAAAAAAAGAGGCAAGCTCCTCTTCCTTTTAACCTGAGTTCTATTTAATCATCCCGGTCTTGCAAGGTCGTTAAATATTCCACGATATCACGAAGTTCACTTCTGGTGAGCAGATCGCCCATTGCGGGCATTCCTGAACGCGAGTTTACGCGTTCCGCTATATTTTCCTTCTCAATGATCCACTCCTCCTCCCTGCTTGTAACGGTAACGTGCGTATCTGATTCTGCACTCAACATTCCGCGTATGGTTTCCCCGTTATTTAGTGTGAGAGTGACCGTGCCATAACCGGGTGATATCCGGGCATCGGGATCAACCATCGATCGCAACAAGGTGCTTCGGGATAATCGGCTTCCGGCATCTGTCAGATCCGGACCCACATCACTCCCCTGACCATCAACGACGTGACAGCGAATGCATTGAGCTGCTGCATTTTGGTAAAAAACCTCCCTTCCCTGACTCGCGTCACCCCCGTAAAGCGATTCTCTGTAAACAGCGACAGAATCGTCCCGGTCTTTTTCAGATTGATAGATACGAAGGCGTTCCTGTATCGAATCTGATTTCACGGCTTCAGCAGCAAGCACCAAATCGAGTTCAATTTCATTATCCAGCTCATTCTGCATAAGGAGATCCATCTGCTGATTTAATATTTCATAGGATGAAGGATCATCGATATCGCCCAGTATTCGTAAAGCCGACTGTTTTTCTTCAATAGTCCCATTCGACAGTACCATTTCACTGATTAGCACCATATTCTCTGCTGGTAAATTCAGATCCGGTACCAGCCTTAGAGCATTCCTGCGTACACTTGTATCTTCATCTTCCATAGCAACAAACAGAACTTCATCTATTCCCTCGTACTCCATATCCACAAGAGTACGCAGCGAAGCAATCCGGACATCCGCGGACGAATCCTCTTCTATAAGTTGTAAAATATCAGGTATAGCCTGAGTTAAATTAAGATCACCCGCGGTTTGCAGGCCGGCAATTTTCACAGCGCTGCTTTCGTCTGACAAAATTTGTGCCATGATTAGCCCTGCAGCATTGCGCGCTATTTCCGGATCATTCTGGATCTCGCCCCTCGGATCTCCGGTCACACGGTCCAGAACTGATGGCTCCGGCCAGACCGCAAGCGTCTGCAGCGCTTCAATTTTCAATCCTTCCGGAATATCATCCCTCACAGCAAAAGCAGCCAGCCTGTGTGCGCCCTCCGGTGAACCACGGTAGAGTGTTGCATTAATCGCCCGCCGCATCAGCGGCTCATTCAGAAATCGATCTTGTTCAAGCAGTTTTGAGAGTTCTTCAAGCCCCTCCTCTATCATCGTATCATCATTTATAGCCCGCGCTGCATTTGTTACAATAAATTCATCCTCATCTTCCAGGAATTGAACCACACCGGGACTTTCAAGCCGGGTCAAAGCTACAAGAGCCGCAATCCGGACAGCCCGTGATGAATGGCCTGCAAGTTCTGTCAGTGCATTTTCGTCGCCAATCCGCTCCAGTGCGATGGCGCCCCCATGACGCAGATATATATCTTCATCATTGTTGTCTTCCAGCATCTCGATGATTGGATCCAATGCCGGCCGCCAGGAAATTCTACCTAACGCTTCTGCAGCAAAAAACCGGACCCGTAAATTTTCATCCTGCAGCAGAGGAATCAGGAATTCACCTGCCTGTTCGTATTTCACATCTCCCAAGAGTTTAGCGGCCTGAGCTCTGATTTCAGAATCGGCATCATCCAGGTATGATATTAACGGTTCTGCTACATCGGGTGACTGACGGGAAATTTGTGCAAGCCCCCAGATTCCATGGATCCGGGCTAATTGATGATCTCTTTGTTCTATGGCATTCTGAAGCGTTTCAGTTTCCGATCTTGCCGCGAGTTCAAACTGTGCCTTTTGCCGGACCCGCATGTCTTCATGTGCCAGCAGCGGGGAGAGTTCTTCTGATGAGAATTCAGCGAAATCTTTACCAAGGAGAGATTTTGTTTCCATCCGGGCAGGGGATTCAGATTCATTTGGTGTATCAAACTTCCAGATCCTGCCTTTTTGTTTAAGTGTCCACCCCTCAATCCAGTCTGTAAAATAGATGGCGCCGTCAGGACCAAAATCGAGGCTTGTTGGCAACAGACCTTCCATGATTTGTTGATCTTTTTCCAACTCAAAAGAGGCCCCGCTTTCTTTCAGCGTAAATGCATGAATTCCGGAATTCGCTGGGGATCCAACAAACTTTCCGACAAAAAAATGATCTTTCCACTCTTCATTCAGTGCTGTGCCGGGATTATAAGTCATCCCGGAGGGACCGCTGATGTATCTGTCCAGAGGCGGAAGAAGATGAGCCGCCTGATCTTCAAAACGTGGTTTAAAGTACTCCTCATCCATGAGTACTTTATAATCATTATTTTTGGGATCATTATACTTGCCAAACTGCCAGTTCAGCCGCCAGCCGCTGTCCGATCCGCTGACCAGGTAGACCAGCCGTTCAAACTCTCCGGCATGGTCTCCATCATTATCAATTGTTATAAGGTTTCCGTACTTGTCAAAAACAAACTCGTGTGTATTGCGTAATCCTGCGGCAAATACTTCAAAATTACTGCCATCCGGTTCTGAACGAACAATCACTCCCTGACGCGGATAATGCCACCGTTTCCCCCTCTCGTCTACCACACTCATCCCCACGTCACCAATTGCCCAGTAGAGTCGCCCGTCAGGTCCCGTAGTCAGCCCTGACATTCCATGTCCGCCAAACCCGATATTTGTACCAAATCCATGAACAACAGATACCTTATCATTACCGTAACCATCATCATTTGTGTCGCGGATACGCCACAGGTCCGGCGACACTCCAACAAACAGATCTCCATCAAAAGAAAGCACGGCACCTGCAACATCCGTAATTTCGTCATGGAAATCCCGGATAAACTCTTCCGATCTGTTTGCAAATCCATTCCCTGTTGTGTCTTCAATTCTTAAAACAGACTCCTTGCTCACCTTAAGATCCCGCCAGTCGTGGCTACCGTCTTCATTATGATCTTCCAGCCATTGGTTTTCTTCGCTCTTTTCGGGATCCAGTTTGCGGCGGATAAACTCTCTGCGGTCTTCCACAGTTTCAAGCTCAATCGACTCGATCATCCAGCCACTGTGGCCCCGAATATCAATTTCAGCATTTCTTCGGCGTTCGGTTATGGTTACGTAAACTCTGCCGTCGTCATCAACATGAAGCCCAACCGGGTCGCTTAACAGTTTCTCCGATGCCCATAGTGTTGCTTCAAAACCATCAGCAACGGATACTGCTGACTCTTCCCAAACCTGTTCCGCATACTCAGCCGCCTCCTCATCCGTCACAGAAAGCACAACAAGTTCATGAGGTTCTTCCGTGCAGCCGGGTAAAGAGGTGAATAATAAAATGACGAATGATAATGAGAAAAGTACTCTATACTTCAATTGCTTCACAACCAACAACTCCTTAAGCATGGGATTCATTTTATAATTCGTTTACAGCCCAAAGTATACCATTGGCAACTTTATCAAGAAACTCTTGCTGTTCAAACATTTCATTATTATGGCCTAATGTTGTTGCAAAAATACGGGTACCCTCAAACTCATGGGTCCAGGTAACGGTTTGATACTCTTCCGTTTCCGCACCAAACGTTCTGGCCAGTGGGGTGATATCCCCCCACACCTCTTCAATTACGTATACTTCATCAGCTGGTGTTGTCCATGTTTCAGGAAAATCACGCATGATAGGGTGATCAGGCGCAATATTTTCTACTTCAAATTCCCGCTGGCCTTCATGCCACATCGATTGCAAACCCATAAATTCGAACCATGGGTCGGCCGGTTCTGCATATCGGTAGCTGTGTACAGAGGCATGAATTAATACCGCAGGGGTTCCGAGATGATGTTGCACAAAGTGTGAAACGTATCCAGGATCGTCCACTCGACCAAAACCTGTATTGTGAATAACCAGGTCGTAATCCGCTGCCCAATTCTCTTGCGTCATAAGAGACACATGATGATCGGGTTCACCATCGCCCTCATGAACGACCGTCCACTCAATTCTATCTCCAATCCGTTCATCCATTGCCTGGATCAGAAGTTCTTCCTGGGTCTCATAATCATGCCACCCTCCGCCAGTTACGAGAAGCACCTGGATAGTACCCTCCCCTTCAGGTGAGCAGGCAATCAAACTAAAACCAAAAAAAAGAATGAGAATCGAGCTGGTGAATACCGAGTGTTTGATTGATGTCATGATCTTTAATTTATACAAGTTGAAAATTGGTATAAAGTCCTGAAATTGATTATCAGACAATATATTAAATGTTGTACTAACTGACCTTTGGTTAACGAATCACCGGCTCATGTGAATGTTCTTCATTGTATGGAAGAGCCATAACTTCATCCAGATTAAGCCGTTCGTTGATACTTCTTAAGTGATGGTCAACTCCAATTTCGCTGCCCGGGATGAAGCCGGGAATGGTTATAACCTGTGCCAGAACGCCCCCGAATCCACGATGCATAACCCCACGGGGTAAATAGACAAGATCGCCTACCTCCAGATCATATTCATCGATCAGCAACTCTGTCTGTGATACATCTACCTGGTCCGGTTTTGTAATTAAATCCACACGTTCACTTGTAATAATTTTAGCACCGGGTTTAACCATCTGAACCAGGTAAAATTCATCGAATCCGCCTTCAACCGGATGATAATGGCTGAATGAATCATAAATCCGAACGCGGTGTGCATTTATCGCACGGTATATATATTCCCCCACTTCTTCTTGCCAGGTTAACAGAATTCTTCGGTAAGCATCTATATCTGTAGCACAGCCGCCCGGCACATCGGTAATATTGGGATCCCAGTCCGGCCTGATATAGGAAGGGAGATTTTGTTCCGGTTCCTCGGGAACATCAAATACCAATAGCCCCATTTGGGTATCAAATTGAAGGCTCTCGCCTTTTTTCAGAATGAGAATATCACCAACAATAGCGTCAGAAATATTCTCAGCACCCAAAGTGTCCCGGAGAGTGGCTGATGCCAACACATCCTGATTTGTAACTCCTCCAATTTCCTGAACAAAAGCTACGCGTGTACTATTGTTTTCTTCAATCTGGCGAACACCCGACAGATACATCATATCATAACCGGGATTTCGTTCTTTAAAAATCTGCCGCATGGAATCGAAATTCTGGCGATCACCATGACTTACATTTACGATCTGCACGTTATCCATTTGGCTATCTGTTTCCTGGGAAGAACAACCGAATTGCAGCAGTAGTATAATGAAAATTAAATATCTCATAACTATGGATGGATTTTAGAGAGTTGCAATTATAACCTGCGAAGATGAAAACCTCCATCTATATTCAGAACTTCACCAGTGGAATATGATAAAAACCCTGTTGTTAACCCAACAACAGCTCTCGCAATATCCTCAGGAAAACCCCACCTTTCTATGGGCAATCCTCCTGAGTTTATAAACGTATCATACTTATCCCGGACTTCGCTGGTCATGTCTGTTTTTACTATACCGGGCCTGATTTCATAAACAAGGATACCATGACCCGCCAAACGATCTGCAAAAAGTTTCGTCATCATACTAACACCTGTTTTTGACAGACAGTATTCCGCCATACTGGTCGCTGAAGCATAGGATGTCAATGAGGCGATATTAATGATGATGGGAGCCAAATCCGGATCCTTATCCGTTTGTTCAATCATCCACCCCGCCACTGATTGTGTAAGGAAAAAAGGACCTTTCAGGTTTACATCCATCACATGGTCATAACTTTCTTCCGATGCTTTTAAAATATCTGTCCGTTCCTTTACAGATACACCTGCATTATTGACCAGCAGATCCAGGCGGTTGAAATTCTTTTTGATACCCTTCACAAGGTTTTTACGATCATCCCGGTCACTGATATCGGTTCTGATAAAGAGAGTCTCCACACCATTATTTTCACAAAGTTGTATCGTTTCATCCGCACTGGAAAGAATATCGGCTATAACTATATTAAATCCTTTTTCTGATAGAGCTATCGCAACAGCCTGTCCTATTCCCCTGGCAGCTCCGGTAATCAGTGCAGTTTTATTCTTATTCACAGGATCGGACATATTCGTTTTGGTTTTATCTGATAAACTGCTGCCAGTCACTTTCTATTACTGAATCATCTGTTTCTTCACCCGAATAAAGGATAATCCGGTGTTTAAATGTTAGCGTATCTTCTGCGCCGAGAACAAAATTCAGTTCTTCTTCCCCGCCACTCATCTCTTTCATTCCCAGGGGATTTGCAGCAAACAATCCATATCCTCTGGCGTGCCAATAGGTTGGATATCCCACATTGTCAGGGTGGTCCAATATAGCTACGGATACAGTTTCTCCATTTATTTCACCTGATAGTGACATCCATTTCGCCCGGGTTCCCCATGCTTCATGCCCTTCAATTCCTTCACTGCTTCTGTACATGCCTGTGGCCTCATCATGTTCATCCGGATGTTCAAGTTCACGTGCCATGCGAATACCGATCATTCCTTCCTTATTGTCATCCAGGGAAACCTCTTCACCAGAAGATTGCAAATTGGTCAACCGGTCGATGGATCTCATGCTCTCATTACCACTGAAGATATAGGTGGTATTTTCAATCAGTAAAACCTCACCTTCCGAATTGACCCACTCTTTCGTTACTTCCAGTTCTCCCCTCTCATTTCCACTCTTCATTTGGTTAATCGATTTATGATGAATCGTACCATATTCGCTTCTCCTTTCCTCAGAAATTGCATTGGAATTGTTCCAGAAGTCCAACCCGTTTACATCTCCATAATTTAGCCAAAGGCCAACCTGGTGCGGATGATCCTCTTTTTCGCCTTCCCTCGGATCTATTGGGAACCCGCGGGTTATCGTGGCACCACCAGCTGAAATTAGCGGATACAGGATCGGTTTTTTAAATTCATTGCCGTAATGATAGGATGTAAAATGTGCACCATCTATAAATACTTGTATCTGACTCCGATCTTCCTCGTGTACCAGGGAAATATGATATTCATCACTCATGGATACTTGGTTTACAGCAGATTCTTCTGAACTCACATCTTCATTGCTTTGACTGCAGGCAGCTAATAAAAAAACTATTGCCAGAGTATGAATATATCTGTTGGTATTTCGATTCATAATATTGTCTCCCATTAAATTACCTGAGTTCTATTCTTAAATTATGATTTTAAAATTCCCCTTAGAAAAGGGTTCCTCTTTTATCCCGCGCCAGCGAGATTCAGGGGGATGTTCACTCCAAATTGTCGAAAAAACGATGGACACCCCTCTAAATTTCACTACGCTTACGCTGCGTGTTCAAAAAATGAGCCCCTTGTTAGGGGAGACTTTAATACTGAATAATTGAATTATATTATTAATCGAACTGAGGTTAATAATATGAATAAATTGATTGTTTGGGTCTGCGGTTGGTTTCATCATGAGCCGTTAATTAATCTTCAGCGTCCGGGTGCGAAATCATATAATTCATTTGACCAGGATTGGCGTCTGTTACTTCTTTGATACCATCGAACCAAATGATTTCAATTTGCTTAATTTCATTTTTTCCAGCCCCCATTACCTGAGTATAACTATTCTGCGACCAATAGCCCGCTCCGCTCTGAACTTCTCGTGAAGGCCCTTTCAAATCATTTTCGTACACAAGGCGTATCTGTGACCCAACACCATTCCGATTTGACGGCGGTCCTTGTAACGAAATTCTGTAACCTTCTTTTTCGGAACGATTCAGATAAAGTTTTAACTCGTTCCCATTCTGTGAAACCGCCAGATCCACCTTCCCATTCTGGTTAAAATCACTAAAGGCAGCACCCCGTTGTTCACCATAAATTTTAATTCCGCTTTCTGATCCACTCAGTGGCGTGAAATTACCATTGCCATCTCCCATCAAAACCAATCCCCGGCCGGCGTCCATTCTGGATTTATCCGGAGGAACCGTAAAATTGTTCTGACTGAGAAAAACATCCTCATTTCCATCATTATCAAAATCAGCTACCCCTACATGAAATCCGGCTGATATTTGTGCTTCACGGGGAAGGGGATAAGCCTCAAAATGATCGCCCCTGTTAATAAATACCATATGTTCCAGGGTATTCACTTCTTTATAGGGAGTATGTTCATATCTATCCCCGAGGATTTCCCTCAGAGTTGCGCCGGCAAACTCTTTATGGCTGCTCATGCGGTTTAATCCAACCTGTTGTTCCTGGAATTTATATAACCGAGTCCGGGGCAGATACTCCCCATTTTCATTTGCATAAGCTTCAATAATATCCGTACTGCCAAAACCAGGATTGTAATAATACATTCTCAATGGCTGGTTATGTTTCATTTGGTAGGGGGAATTCAAGCCGATGTTGGCTGCCACAATATCCGGGAGCCCGTTGTTCGTAAAATCTCCTGTTGCAACTCCTTTCCACATTCCAGACCACTTATCCAGGCCAACCTGTTCTGTCACTTCTTCAAATACTCCATTCAGATTTTTAAAGAGTCTCAGAGTTCCCCATTCAGTACTGACCAACAGATCCTGGCTGCCACTCCTGTCATAATCCGTGAAAACGGCTCCGGTTACGAGACCCAATTCTGCAAACATTTGGGAATTAACCTGATCAAATCTGAATATTCCTTCCTCATTTCTGACAAACCGTGAATCGGCATCTGCAGGATATTGTCCAGGTTTAAAACCGGCTCCGAGAAAAAAGTCCAGGAAACCGTTTCCAGTTACATCTGCTGCTGCAAGAGGACCGGTAGTCGATAAAACTCCCGGTATGGAATCTTTTTCAGCAGTTCCATCTCTGTATATGCGATAGTGAAACAATGAAGGAGCTCTTGAGGTGCCCTGTTCGTAGTTTGAACTTCCAATTAATACCCGGGTATAATCATTTTCACTCCAGCCAATAATCGCGGTTTGATCGCCAGGTGCTTCCTCCTTCAGAAACTCCAAGTCCATAGAGCTGAAAGTACCGGACTCCCCATGTTCCAGTATGGACAAACTTCCGCCTCGTCCGGAACCCATCAACAGTTCATCTTTCCCATTATGGTTTAAATCAATCCAGGCTACCCCTGGTCCTTGCTGGCTCAGTTTAAAAGGAAGGAGTGCATTAAAGTCGAAATCGTTGAAGGGTTCTTCATAATGTTCGGCATTCATTCTGTCTGAAACATTTTCAAACAGAGGAGCCGGCTCTGTCGGATTTGGCTCTGTGACCATAGAATCATTCATCATACTGACACTATCCTGATAAATCTCATACATCCTGTTTGGATGAACGGCTTCTATGATACTGTGTTTGCCATCAGGCCATCGAATTCTGATTTCGTGTTGAGTATTATCTGCATCTGCAGCAAACATCACCTGGGTGTCTGACCCGGATGCATAATCACCTCCCGCAGCAATCTCTTTCTGTTGATGAACAGATCCCCCTCTCAATTCTATCTTCGCACCGATTGCCTGCGTATTAGGAGATTTCCCCTTTAACCGGACTGCAATACGGGGTGCATTCGTTCTGTTTTCAAGAATTGTTGCCTCCCGGTTCATCCGGTTTAGAATAACATCCAGCACACCATTATTATTCAAATCTGCAAATGCCATTCCATGGGAAACATCTTTCTCTCCAAATCCCCAGTCTACACTCTTGTCTGAAAATGTATGGTCTCCGTTATTCCTCAATATTCTGTTTGTCAGATCAAGGGGCTCAACAAGGTCTGTAAATTCCAGGAAATGCTCGTCCATGTTTCGGCGATTCTGCATCATTGTATACTGGGCATCAATATCCAGAATATCGTATAAATACCCGGTAGAGACGATAAGGTCTTCATAACCGTCCAGGTCAACATCCATGAACCGTGTTGCCCAGGACCAGCCTGTTGCCTCTGCTCCGCTCATCCATGATGTTTCGGCCCAGGTCGTATCTTCCCTCTGAATAAACAGGGAATTCCGGTTATACATGGGTCTCGATTCAATATCCCCGATTTTGACCGGGATATGTCCTTCCGAAGGAGCCTGACGCATTCGGCGTTCGTGATCAGGATCGAGCATTTCCGTCGTAAATATGTCGATTTTCCCATTTCGGTTTATATCTGAAAAATCAACACCCATACAGGAATAGCTCAGATTTCGAATAGCCTGCCATCCCGCGGCTCTGAAAGTACCATTTCCCTGGTTCAGCCAAATCCGGTCAGGAGTATGAAAATCATTACAAACATAGAGATCAGTCAGGCCATTGCCGGTTATATCCTGGAATTTAGCTGTTAGTCCCCAATCGGGTTGAAGTCCGAAAGGTTCTCCATATTCATCCAGAAAGATCTCTTCGGAATTTGTCATTTTCTCAAACATTCCTCCCTGGTTCAGATAAAGCTCATCCGTCCTGCCAAGTTCTGAAATCCCGGTTAATGCCCCATCATCACGAACAAGTTCATAATGTTCATCAAATGGAGGAATTAGCGTATAGTGATCCTCCGGATTTATAAGAGGTTCATTTAAAATATTCTGCCAGTCAAGCTCCCGTGTGGTATAAATATCCTTTACCGATCTCTCTTTATAATTGGTAATGTAGAGATCCGGATATCCATTCCCTGTAAAATCAGCAAGTGCCATCGTATTACTTCCCAGTGAAGGACCGAGGCCGCTGTTTTCATCTTTTGTGAAATTTCCTTCCCCATCATTTATATACAGAACATTTTCTCCCTGAAGGGCAGTTACCAGCAGATCCAGGTATCCGTTTCCATTCACATCTGCAAACACTGCTCCAGTTGAGTAGTACTCTGCATGTGCAACCCCTGCCTGGTCGGTTATATCTTCAAATTTCATTCCGCCGAGATTTTTATAGAGCCGGTTAGGTTCACTCAGCCCTGCAAAATAAAGATCCACCAGACCGTTGCCATTAATATCCCCTGCAGCCACACCGGAACCATTCAGATAATGACGATTTTCATCGATCTCTTCTCTGCTTATTCGATTATTAAACTGTATTCCTGTTTGAGAAGCGGAGAGTGTCTGGAACCCGGTACTGCCAAAGTATCCTGGTGAGATATCAGCCCAGCGATACCCATCTTCATCATTCCACTCAAGATCTGACGATCGGGAACAACCAAACATGACACCACAAAAAAGAATAGGCACAAATAAAAGGATAACCAGACGGCTGACGGAATCTGAAACATTCAACGAAGAACGGGCAGAGTTTAGACAAAACGTATACCGAACAAATTCACTCTTAAAAATCTTCAGAGTATTCAATATGGGATTTATGATTTCTTATAGACCTATAGTATACATCAGGGTGATAATTCGCGAATTTTTATATCCCTGTACCAAACATCATCCCCGTGATCCTGCAGGACGATATACCCCGAGCTTCTGCGGGTACCAAAGTCAGGAATATGAGTATCATCTCCCAATTCACCCCATTTACTGGTTGCTAACAGTCGATTCATCATATGAGTACCCAGTTCATATTCTAACACTTTTTCACCGTTCAACCAATGTTCGCCGCGATTGCCATTAAAGATAATCCGCCCGGTATTCCATGATCCGACCGGCTCGAGCTCAGCATTACTTCCCGGCGGGATCAGATCATACAGACCGGCAGCCCAGCGATTCGGATCGTTTTGAGCATCGGGGTGTTCATCATCGTCGAGCACCTGGTATTCAAACCCAAGAGCGCCATATTCGGGTGAATGAGATGTTGACATCTCCTCCGATACATTATATTTAATACCGCTGTTTGCCCCGGGGCTTACTTTCCATTCAAAACGCAGCTCAAAATTTTCAAACTGCTGGTCATACAGAAGATCACCACCCGCAACCGGCTGTCCGTCATCTGCACGGGCTACATCATCTGTTGCTACTTTTCTGATTGTACCCTCTTCAACGATCCAGTGGTCTTCCGGTATTCCGTCTCGCCCAAGACCGCGCCATCCGTTTAGTGACTCACCGTCAAACAGCGTCTGCCACTCATCCTCTGATACCTGATCTGAAGATGCATCCGCTGAAGTTTGCTGAGAGTCCACATTCTGTTCACTACTCATGTTGGATTGGTTATCACTGCAGTTTAAAACAAAAAGCGGCATACAAATGAATACCAGTGTATACCATATTTTCCGGGAAATGTATTTATCACGTTTGGATTGATTTGTAATCATTCTTTAAAAAATTAAGACTTTTAAAATTTCAAGTACTTTCTGCAATACCGGTTACATCAGGCCGTGCAACTCTAACTGCAATAATTGCATTTCAAGTTATCGAAGTAATAAACTCATGTTACGCTTCTCATCAATACTTAAATACTTCGCCACCAGCTAATACTTCCTGGTTTTCTGTATCAAAGGTGACAAATTCTCCGGTTCGAAGGGCTGCGGTTGTCATGATGTTGGCTATGGAGTGATTATATCCCGCCATTACATCTGCATTTGCAGTTTCACGGCTTCGAATACATTCCATCCAGTTTTTCATATGATTGGAAGTCATAGGATCTGATCCCGTATCCGCGCCTGTTTCGGCTGCAACCGCATCGGAGAGCGAAAACTCGTCCAAAAGATTAGGCTCCATATCCATCGCAGAGGCATGCCGCTCGGTCAATCCGCCATTTGGAGAAACCATATTCGTATCGAGGTTAAGCTCGCCGGCATTGGAATAGTAAATCTCTTTTGTACCACCTGCAGAATTCGTAAATCGTGAGGAATAGACGACCTGGAAGCCCGTATCAGGATCATCCAACGGGCCATAATCAAACACAGCTGTCATCGTGTCAAAATTTTCACGGCCATCTTTCCATAGATAGATCCCGCCGTTTGCTGCAACACTTCTTGGGTGTGGCAGTCCGGTGAACCAGTGTACAGTATCGATCTGATGAGCCATCCATTGCCCGGGTATCCCTGATGAATAGGGCCAGAAAAGCCTGTATTCCAGGTACTTTCGCGGATCCCACTCTTCGTAAGGCCTGTTCATCAGATAACGGTCCCAATCTGTATCCTCTTTACGAATCTCCCGCGCAAGCTGAGGCTGCCGCCAGCGTCCCGGCTGATTCACGTTCCAGGTCATCTCTACACTCATGATGTCACCAAACTTTCCGGACTTAATGAAATCATTCGCAGCATGGTAATTTACACCACTTCTTCTCTGAGAACCCACCTGAACGATTTTGCCCGTTCGCTCCACAGCTTCCCGTGCCACACGATTGTCTTCCATTGTTTCGGCAAATGGCTTCTCCACATACACATCGCAACCCGCATCTACAGCATCAACAGTGTGAAGTGCATGCTGAAAATCGGCTGTGCTGATGATTACAGCATCAATGTCACCACGATCGTATAACTCCTCGTTATTTCTTGCCGCTTCAATGGTCACATCATGTTCATCTTTAAGAAAAGAAACGGCCTCGTCACGACGACGGTTCCAGATATCTGAAACGGCCACAAACTCAAAATTGAGATCATCGGCGTGCTGCATAAATGAGGGGATAAGGGACTGTCTTGCACGGGCTGAAAACCCAACAATTCCCACACGTATTCTGTCGTTCGCTCCTTTTATTCTGCTGTAACTCCTGGCAGATAATCCCACTGACATCCCTGCGGACATTACTGCTGATTTTTTCAAAAAGTCTTTTCTTGTTAAACCTTTCATATAGTTACTCTATTAAGTTCTTATTTGGGAATGGTATATCTGTTTTTTTTAATAAAATTTAAAAAGTCTGGCAAACCAAAATATGATCTGCCAGACTTAAACAAGTGGTTTTAGAATTCTTACTTTTTAATACCCTGGATTTTGAGGAAAGGCACTTGCTCCTCCCTGCGTGCGGTCAATCTGGGTTTGAGGAATCGGGCGTAACAGGTGCTTTTCTTCCATTAAACCTACACTTTGCACCTCCGGATTATATTGATACGCCCGGTCTAACAGCATACCCGTACGTTTCAAATCATACCACCGGAACTGTTCCCCCAACAATTCCCTTCCTCTTTCGTCAATAATTGCCTCCAGATCAACTTCCGAGGGGTCCAGCTCCATAGCAGCTTCCTGTCCGGGCCAGGCTGCTCTTCGACGAACCATATTGATGTGTTCCGTTGCATCAGCAACACTCCCATTCCCCATAAGGAGTGCTTCCGCAGCAATCAGATGTGTTTCTGCCAGCCGGAATGCCAGAAAATCACGCGAACCTGCCGTAGTATTCATTTCAGGACGGGTGGGATCTTCGTGTTTTCTCATAGTGGGGAAATCATTTGGATTGTAATCAGATGGTGATACAACCGTGTAGGGTTTAGCCTGCTTTTCTGCTTCCGTCCATTCAACACCTGGAAAGTAAATCGCCGTATCCCCCTCAGCGATTTCAACTCCATCCACACCATTCACAGTAAATGTTCCGGTAACCGTTGCATAAAACACATCTCGGAAAAACGCTTTATACCTGGAATCTGATTCTCTTGTATCCGGGCCTAAAAGATCATCATATAAAAATTCTGTTGGCCGGTATCGTCTCCACGGTCTTCCGTATTCGATAGTCCGATTCATGCCCGGCATTACATCATAAACCGTCAGATAATACATGTGAGAGGTATTTCCACCTGCATTTAGAAGAGGATCGTCAGAAAACTGCATAGACCATACAACTTCGGAATTCACCTCATTCCCGACGGCCCAGACATCAGCCACATCATCAAGAAGTGAAAAATTGTAATCATTGATGACAGTCTCAGCAAGTGCAGCAGCACGGTCATAATCTGCTGCTCCTCCCACATCGTCTCTATAAAACTCAGATGCACCGGTCAGTAAAACACGTGCCAGCAGATGTTCTGCTGCGGGTTTTGTAGCGCGTCCATAGTCGCTGGCTTCGATTGGTAGATTATCAATTGCATGTTCAAGATCGTCAATGATCAGATCAAAGACTGCCGCAACAGGAGCTCTGGAAGCTTCGATTTCAACCCCCTGTGTTTCTTCTGTTGTGATATGTACGGCACCATACTGCTGAACAAGGACAAAATAGTAGTGAGCTCTTAGAAAACGGGCTTCTGCAGACCGAACCCGGACTAAATCAGGATCCAGTCCTTCTATCTGTTCACCCCTATTGATCACCGTATTTGTCATATTTATCCCTTCGTACATGAAATCCCACAACTCTCTTGCCCATGCAGTGGATGGATTTAATTGTACACCATAAAAGTTCCACTGTTTATGGCTGCCATCTGCACCTTCATGAAAGATGTCTACACCATATGCTTCTGACATACCATGGCCTCTTTCGGTACCATAGTATTCTCTTAAATTAGTGTACGAAGCATTTACTATTTCTTCGAACCCGCTTGGTGTATTAAATCTGGCATCCCCTACCTGCGATCGGACATCTTCATTCAACAGATCTGAGCAAGAAAATGCCACAACTGCGATAATGATTACAAAAAATAACCCTTTTAACTTTAACATAATTAGTTCCTTTCTATTGATTTAGAGTGTCAAATTGATACCAAACTGGAGGGTCCACTGTGAGGGTGTATTCGATCCTGTGCTGGTTTCCGGATCCACTCCTCCATGGTTCCTTACGTATGGGGCAAAGATGTAAGGATTTTCGGCATTCACTGTAAATCTGAGTGACTGTAAACCGAGAACACTTTGTGCAATATTTGCAGGAAGGTTGTAGGCAAGTCCGATATTTCTAACCCTGACAAAATCACCACTGAAATATGCCCGTGTAGTTTCCCAAATCGGCGTTTCAAGGTCAGCACGAGGTTGTGGAGCCTCGTTTGTCGGATTATCCGGAGTCCAGTAATCCACTCTGAGATTGTTATATCGGCCTGTCATCGGGCTGGAACCACCTGTATGAATGCCACTGTTAATCATGTTGCCAAAACGGCCGACAAGAAATACCGACAGGTCAAAATTTCTGTAACTGAACTGGTTGCCCAATCCGCCCTGCCACTTGGGTTGTTCCTGACCAAGAATAACTCTGTCATCACCTGTAATGCTGCCGCTTCCGGTCACGTCTCGAACCTTGATTTCTCCGGGGCGCTGACCATATCCTGCGGCTTCAGAAGCCTCATTCTGTTGCCAGATACCGATTTTTTCATAGTTATAATAAACATTTATCGGATGACCAATGAACCATTGGTTACCAACATCATCTTCTGCACCGCCAAATAGTTCAACAATTTCTTCTTTGTTGTATGCAAAATTGAAATTTGTTGTCCATTGGAAACCACCAAAATCACCAGAAGCCACGTTTATAGTGGTGAGGGAAGCTTCAAAACCGGTATTTTGAGTTGCGCCAACATTTTCGAGTACACTGTTAAAACCACTGGTTGTGGGGATGGCTCTTTCCAGCAAAAGATCTTCCGTATTTTGCCTGTATGCATCCACTTCCGCCACAACTCTTGAATCAAACATTTCCCATTGAACACCCAAATTGAGGGATGTTGTCGTTTCCCATTTCAGCTCGTCGTTCCGGATTTGATTCGGTTTGAATCCAAATGCAGGTGTACCGCCGAAATTAAATGCTGTGCGACTGGCCAACCCCTGCGTCCGGTAAGGATTAATTCCTGTTTGTCCGGCCTTACCCCAACTAAGTCTTACTCTCAGGTCATTCAACAAAGTTGTGGGACTAAAAAAGGATTCGTTTGAAACATTCCAGGCAAGAGCTACAGAAGGGAAGAAACCATATTGATTTTCGACTCCAAAACGGGATGATCCGTCAATCCGGCCTGTCAATGTAAGCAGGTATCTGCTGTCATAATTATAATTGGCACGTGCCATATAAGAAATTAATGACCACTTTTGAAAATCAGAACTGGCTCCCAGAATTTCTTCTGAGGCACCCAAATTATGATAGCGCATATCGGTAAGAGGAACTCCCCTAACTTGAACACCTGAATCCTCCCTTTGAAATTCCTGTAAACTGAATAGTCCCGTCAAGCCTATCGAATGACTTTGGCCAAGGGTTTGCTGGTAGTTTACAATATTTTCCCAGGTATACTCAAATGTATCAAATGAACTAACCTGAGCTGCCGCTGGTCCCCCCTGCCGTGCACGAGATCTCACAGCCTGGAACTGATCATTTTTCACAGTCCTCAGATCAGGAGAAAAATTCACCCTGAAATTCAAGTTTTCGGTAGGCAAGTATTCAAGATAAATATTACTCAGAATTCGCTGTGTAGTAATCTCGTCATCGTACGTTTCAGGAAGCGTTTCAAGCAATGGGTTGGTACGCTGAGCATCTGGCTTTGGCTCCAGTCGAAGCTCGCCATTTTCATCATAGGGCTGTGTAAGGGGAGTATTTTGAATGGCTTCATTATAAAAGTTTCGGGTTCCACCTTCCTGAATACTGTACACTCCCAGGGTTGATGTACCGATTCGTATCCTGTCGGTAATATCCAGGTCAATATTCAGCCGGGTGTTATATCTCTGAAAATGTTCCGGTTCAAGAATTCCACTGTGGTCCAGTCCCCCAAAAGAAACATAATAACGGGCATTTTCACTACCCCCTGCAATTCCAAGCTGGTGTTGTTGCCTCACCCCTCGCCGGGTAATCATATCCTGGTAATCGGTCCAGGTACCGTTCTGAAGCTGCTCGAGTTCAGTAGAATGAAAAAGTTCGTTATCCGGTGTGGGATTGCCAGCAGCACGGAACGCTTCGCGACGCAATTCTGCCCATTCCTCACCATTCATCATATTAACTCTTCTTGTTTTCTCAGAAAAACCAACCGATCCATCATATGTTACAGAGATATCCCCATCGTATCCGCGTTGCGTTGTAACGATGATTACACCATTTGATCCACGTGCACCATAGATGGCTGTTGCGGAAGCATCTTTCAGAACTTCTATGGACTCTATATCTCTTGGGTTGATATCTGCTATACCTCCTGAAATCGGTACTCCGTCAACTACAAATAATGGATCATTACCAGCGGTAATGGATCGGTTACCACGGATTCGAATTGAAGCTCCTGAATTAGGTTTGTTACCCCCTTGTGTTACATAAACTCCGGCTGACCGACCCTGCATGCCTGATTCTAATGAAGTTATGGAAGTTTCATTAATTCGAGAAGCTGAGATTGAAGATACAGAACCAGTCATATCACTCCTTCTCTGAACTCCGTAACCCACAACAACCAGATCATCACCTAAAACTCCTACCTGGGAAAGCTCAATATCCAGGGTTAAAGTTTCGTCGCCGGATATACTAAAAACTGTTTCATACCGCTCATATCCCACATATGTAGCTATTAATGTATAATCTCCAGGTTCATTGATTTGTATTTCAAAGTTTCCATCCAAATTTGTGGCTGAACCCGTTTGAAGCTGCTGGATATAAATATTTGCTCCTGGTATGGGTTCGCCTGTACGGGCATCGGTAACAGTGCCGGTTATGGTTTGATTAACCTCATACGGGCTGCTGAGAGCGCTTCCATAAAGTTCAGAAATTTTTACCTCGCCCTCATCTATTGTATGTGTAGATGCAAAAGCTGATGAATTGGTGATTGTAACTACCCCGGTAATCAAGAGAGCAAATACAAGCATCATGGTTTGAATTTTTGTTTCCATATTCTCTGGCTTGGTTAATTTTAACATTTTTTGTTGTGTGGATATGTATCGATAATCAATCACAAACCTCCTTATACTCTTTAAACCTTAATTAAACGGTTAAGTAACTGGCTAAAAATATATAGCCGTGGAAACTTCAGTTAAAAAAAGTAAAATAGGCTTGCGTAATAGTTAAAAAACAAATTTGATTTCTGCAAAGAAAAAAATGCTTTTCTTCCTATAGCATTCGAAATCTTGCCCTGTATGATTTTACACCATTTATTAATATCTATAGTTTTTCAGAAACCTTGATTTCTTAGAAAAAAATAGTAGACATACAAAGATTTTAACCCGCTAATAACACTACTTTGTGCCGAAGAACGGTTTTGCAAAGTCATCAATAAAGACGTCAACAGCGACGAACTTCCGCCTGAATACTTTACCGGTTAAACTATTTTTAGTACTTTGAATTTTAATTTCCAAAAATTTACCCTTTATTAGAAAAGCTTCTAAAAAGAATCCAAAATATTAAGTAGCAATGGTCTGCAGTTTCATAAAACTAAATAAGCTATTTCTTACAGCAGTTTTTCTTGTACTCATATTCATGAGCTGCGGAGGTTCAAGGTCAGATGATGGTTCTAAAACCATCATACTTGCTCACGCAATGCACCTGACTCATCCGGTTACAATAGCTATGGACCGTATGGCTGAACTCACTGAAGAAAAATCAGAGGGACAGCTTAAAATTGAGATCTACCCTACAAGTCAGCTCGGTGGAGAACGCGAGCTTCTCGAGCTTGTACAGATCGGAACGATTGGTATCACTAAAATTTCCGGCGCAGTTTTGGAAAATATAGTTCCCGCCATGCAGGCCATGAGTCTTCCCTATCTTTTTCGCGATGAAGAACATTATGCCAATGTATTATGGGGCGATGTTGGCCGTGATATGCTGTTAGAAGGAGAAAAATATCGATTAAGAGGGATAGCATATTATGATGCCGGAATGAGAAGTTTCTATTCTGTGGGCCGGCCCATAAACACCCCCGCGGATTTAGCCGGGATGAAAATAAGAGTACAACCAAGTGTAATGGCCATAAACTTAATCCGCGCCTATGGCGGATCAGCTACCCCGCTTGCTTATGGCGAACTTTATACGGCTTTCCAGGGAGGTATTGTTGATGGAGCGGAAAATAATCCTCCAAGTTTTTATACATCCCGGCACTACGAAGTAACCGACTACTATATCCTCAATGAGCATACAGCCGTACCCGATGTACTTGTCATCGGTACGAAAGTCTGGGATACTCTCACTGACCAGGAACGGACGTGGCTTATGGAGGCAGTGAATGAATCCGTCGACTTTCAACGTGAGTTGTGGAAAGAATCAGAAGAAGAGTCACTGCGTATTGTCCAGGAAGCAGGAGTTGAAGTCATCCACCCAGACAAAGAACCTTTTCGGGAAAGAGTACAACACATTTATGACAATGTGAGGGAACGTGACCCTGAACTCTATCGATGGATTGAACGTATTCAGCAGGTTCAATAACATTAACTGTTAAATCAAATAATTGTGCGAAAACTGATTGATACAATCACAAGAAGTCTGCTTGTTTTTTTAATGAGTTCGCTGGTTATCGTTGTAGTATGGCAGGTATTTTCCCGCTATATCCTAAATGCACCAAGTACTGTCACAGACGAACTTGCCCGTTTCCTCCTCATCTGGGTCAGCCTTTTGGGTGCTGCATATTATTCAGGAAAGAATCTGCATATAGCGATTAATGTTTTACCCTCAAGACTCAGCCCTCCCAACAGAAAAAAACTAAATATTCTGATACATCTGATTGTCATCACATTTGTTCTTCTTGTTTTTGTGATTGGCGGGGGGATGCTGGTTTATTACACCTATACTTATCTGCAGCTTACTCCGACTTTGCAGATTCCTATGGCATTTATCTACGCAATCGGCCCGATAAGCGGGTTACTGATCATCTTCTATAAAATAGCAGATATTGCTGATCTTCTCCGTTCTGATGCGGAACAGGTCAGCGGGGATCATCAGTTTGAACAGGAAGACTTCACAGGATCAATTTAAACAGAGCCCTATGGGATTAATTGAGATACTAGTACTCGTATTAAGCTTTCTGATTCTGCTTGCTATCGGTGTCCCCGTCGCGTGGACGCTCGGTATTGCGAGCCTGCTAACGATATTATTTTCATTAGAGTCACTGACTGCATTCATGACAATGGCTCAGCAGGTAATGACCAGCCTGGACAGCTTTACACTGCTGGCAATTCCATTTTTTATACTTGCCGGTCAGTTAATGAATAAGGGTGGAATCGCAACACGTCTCATTAATTTTGCCAAAAATATAGTAGGCGCCCTTCCCGGTGGTCTGGCCCATATAAATGTAGTAGCAGCAATGCTTTTTGGGGCCATCGCGGGATCATCCGTGGCTGCAGCATCAGCTATTGGCAGCATCCTGGGACCCCGCATGGAAAAAGAGGGCTATACAAAAGAGTTTGGTGCGGCAATTAATATATCTTCATCCACTATGGGATTGATCATTCCGCCTTCCAATATCCTGATTGTTTATTCACTTGCCAGCGGCGGAACATCTATTGCGGCCCTTTTTATTGCAGGATACATACCGGGCATCCTCACCGGTCTGATTCTGATGGGAGTGGCAGCAGTTTGGGCGATGCGAAAAAACTTTCCGGTAGGAGAAAGAACCGCGTTAAAGCCTCTTATCAAATCGTTCCTGAAAGCGCTACCCAGTTTACTTCTTTTAGTTATTGTAATCGGGGGCATCGTAATCGGAATCTTTACCGCCACCGAAGCAGCAGCTATTGCAGTTGTATACACACTGGGACTTGCCTTTTTCTATAAAGAGATCCGATTTAAAGATTTGCCTTCTGTTTTGATGGGCTCCGTTCAAACCACCTCTATTGTCATGATTCTCATCGCTACTTCAATTAGCATGAGTTGGGTGATGTCGTTTGGGCATCTGCCTCAATCCATCAGTGAAACACTTCTGGCGCTGAGTGATAATAAAATTGTGATCCTTCTGATTATAAACCTGATCCTGCTTTTTGTGGGAATGTTTATGGATATCACGCCAGCTGTGCTCATCTTCACACCGATCTTTCTTCCTGTGGTGGTTGAACTCGGAATTGATCCGGTTCACTTCGGCATCATAATGATTATGAATCTCTGTATCGGAATCTGTACACCACCTGTTGGAACACTGCTCTTTGTGGGTGTGAGTGTGGCGGGAACCACCATTGAAAAAGTTATAAAGCCGTTGCTTCCACTTTTTGTCGCGATGCTGCTCACACTGATACTGGTAACCTTTTGGGAAGATTTGAGCCTTGCACTTCCACGATTATTTGATTTGATGTAAGCAGAACTAACAATTCAGGCCCTGGCTTCTCGGGCCGAAACTGAGACATCTCCATGTTCATCGATTCATCCTGAACAACGTTTAAATGGGCTCAAGCCCAGCAAAAAGAGATCTCTCCGTGCGTTCACCGCGAAAGAGCGGCTCTCTTAGTCTTTTGGGGCAATAGCGCGACTCGCAACTCAGTGGTTGAACCAGGAACACGGCAGCGCCATGAGGATGGGAATCATGCAAACGGCGTATGGCGAAACACTGCATGTTTGGGATACTGATACGCCGGTTAGAACCCAGTGCTATTTTGTCTTGTCGAGCGCAGCACCGGTGCTTTTCCGGTGCGTAGCCGAGACATCTCCCGGTTCGTAGTTCCATCTCGAACAACGTATAAACGGGTTCAAACCCAACGAAAGGAGATCTCTCCGTGCGTTGGCCGCGAAAGAGCGGCTCTCTTAGTCTTTCGCGCAATAGCGCGACTCGCAACTCAATGGTTGAACCAGGAAACAGCCCTGCGCCGTGAGGATAAAACTCCTGCCAATCGGCGTATGGCGATACACTGTATGTTTGGGATACTGATACGCCGGTTAGAACCCAGCGCCTTTTGTCTTGTTGAGCGCAGCACCGGTGCTTTTCCGGTGCGCAGCCGAGACATCTCCCGGTTCGTAGTTCCATTTTTTAGCATAGACCTGAGTTCGATTCTTAAATTTTTCGTATATCAATAAAAACAGTCCATAAAGGAAGTTAGTTAATTTAATTCGTCAACAATTATGTCATGCCGGACTCCGATCCGGCATCTCCTGCCTTGTTAAGGACGGGAGATCACGCATCGAGTGCGAGATGACGCCCTTTTTGGACTGTTTTTGACATTTTTAAATCGAACTCAGATCATAGGCTGGTTAAATCCTCGGTTCCCAACCCCGCTCATAATCGCGTCTCCACATGCTCATCGCTTCAGAATCACCAATTATTCTGCCCGTGCGCGGATTGATATCCAGTGAACGGCCGATTTCCTGAGATATATTTCCTAAATGGAGTGCTTTAACACTTTTTTGTCCCTCTTCAATAGGTGAATTTAGCTCTGTTCCCCTTCTGATAGCCTCGGCAAAATTATGAACATGAATATCTGTCAAACCGCCGCCGCCTACTGTATCCAGCTGATCTGTTTCATCATCGCGTATGTTCTTTTTTATCTCCTCATTGTCAAGATTATACGCTGTATACCCGCTTCTGTCTATCATCACAGTACCTTTCGTTCCGTGAATGACTGATCCCCTGCCTTTGTCCCAGAATTGATATCCGTTGCTGCTGCGACCTTCCCAGTTGATCGATTTTCCTTCAGGAAATTCAAACATTACGTTTTGCACGTCGTAAAATTCCCAGTCATCATCAAAATGATAGCGGCCACCGTTGGATGAAATTTTCTTCGGCAGATCCACACCAAGAGCCCAGCGGCAAATATCATATTCATGTGTTCCGTTGTTTAATAATTCACCCGTTCCCCATTTCCAGAACCAGTGCCAGTTGTAGTGGATAATATTATCCCGGTACGGTGTTCTCGGGGCCGGGCCCTGCCATAATTCATAATCCAGCCAATCGGGTACATCAGCTATACTGCCGGTACCGATAGGCCCCCTGGCATTTGCATAAAAGCATTTTGCATAGTAGACATCACCAATTAAACCTTCCCGGATTTCATTTATCACTTCTATTGATTCCGGGGCTGATCTCTGCTGGTTCCCCATCTGTACAACTTTGTTATATCTCTTCTGAGCCTGAACTATCAAATCAGATTCTGCAGGATTATGACTCGCCGGCTTTTCCACATACACATGTTTTCCCGCCTGAAGAGCCAGAATTGTAGCGGCAGTATGCCAATGATCGGGAGCCGCAATCACCAGGGCATCAATATCGGGATCGTCCAAAGCCCTCCGAAAATCGGTCCCGGTTTCCGGTTTCCTTCCCTGAATCACTTCCACTTCTTCTGCCCGTTCTTCAAGCGGACGTTCATCCACATCAAAAATTGATTTCACTTCCACACCCTCTGCACCGGCAAATACCTCCGACAAATAACCGGCCCTTCCACGCCCTCCCATCATAGCAACAACAATTTTATCGTTGGGCGAATAGATGCCTTTCGAAAAAGTTAGCGGCCCGGTAAGCCCGATTGCTGCTGTTGTAAGTGCGGATGTTTTGATAAACTTTCGTCGATCCATAGACCTCGTGATCATGTTCAGATTTGCATTGCTTTACTGGTTAAGCTAACATTATTTAATAACATTTATAAATACAAATGCTTGGCTCTATGTTTAATATTATTAGTACTCGATTGAAAAACCTCCAAGGGTTTGAAACCCTTGGAGGGTTGCCTCTAACTCGTTCTCGTCAACTGTACAGACTCTTTACCTACAATATTCCGCAAACCGTTCAGTAGTTCGTTGTTGGGTTCTACCACAAATTTCCTGACGCTCATATTCAGCGGGCCTTTTGCGTGTTTGCTTAGCACACGAAGGGTAACCGGAGTTTCGCCTTTGTGTATACTCATCAGCGTGGCCATCTCGTTGAGGTCATCTTTGGTGAGCAAAGAGGTTTCGAGCCGGAGTTTAAGCATCAGTTGGTTCTGAAATTTTTCGCGCAGGTTCTGAACCCGCTCCAGCGTATTGGCCATGATTTTGGGCTGCCCGCCGCGAAGACTCAGCGTACCGTCGAGCAGTACAATGGTATCCGGTGTCAGCAGTCCCTGGTGACGGTCGAACACATCACTAAATACAAGCACTTCCATCGCGCCTTGCAGATCCTCGATCTGAACAAATGCCATCGGGCGCCCTTTTTTGTCGCTGATCTGCTTCACGCCTGTAATAATCCCAACAATCTTAATCTGTTCGCGGTCGCTCATCTGACCGATTTTCTCCTCTGCAAGCGTATGTGATGCAAACAGCCGGATATCTTCACGGTATCGATCCAGCGGATGGCCGCTCAGATAGAAACCGATCAGTTCCCGTTCGCGGTTCAGCCGTTCGATATTGGTCCACTTCGGGCAGTCGCGCAATTTTGGTTCATCAAATCCTGATCCGGCACCACTGTCTCCTCCGAAGAGACTCGCCTGATTCAATCGTTTCTCCTCCTGTTTGCGGGAGGCGTAGCTGATGATATCCTCCACACTTGCCAGGAGCTGGGCGCGGTTATCATGCAGTGTATCAAAGGCGCCGGCCTGCACCAGACTTTCAATCGTGCGCCGGTTGCAAACCCGGGTGTCGATCCGCGAGGCGAAATCGAAAATAGAACGGAATTCGCCCTCTTTTTTACGCTCTTCGGCGATCTGTTCGATAGCATTAGATCCCACACCTTTTATGGCCGACATTCCGTACTGCACGCGTCCGTCACGCACCACAAATTTACCTTCCGCAGTATTGATATTGGGCGGGTCCACCGGGATATCAACCCGCTGGCACTCCTCAATGAAGAACGACACTTTTTTGATGTCGTTCATATTGTGGCTCAGCACCGCAGCCATATATTCGGCCGTGTAATTGGCCTTAAAGTACATCGTCTGGTATGCTACTACCGAGTAGGCTGCGGAGTGCGATTTGTTAAATCCATAACCGGCAAAAAGGGCCATCTTGTCGAATACATCTTTTGCCACTTCCTTGCTGTAGCCCAGATCCTGCGCCTGGTTCATAAACTTCTTCTCTTCCGGCGGCAGCAGATCAGCTTTTTTCTTACCCATGATCCGCCGCAGAACATCCGCTTCCCCGAGCGAGTAGCCGCCCATTTTCTGCGCTACCATCATGATCTGCTCCTGGTAGACCATAATTCCGTGTGTCGGTTTCAGGATTCCCTTCAGATCATCGTGCGGATATTCCACCGTTTCCTCACCATGTTTCCGCTTGATATAGTCGGGTATAAACTGCATCGGACCGGGACGATAAAGCGCGTTCATGGCGATCAGGTCATTTATCGACTCCGGTTTCAGATCCTTGAGGTGCTTCCGCATCCCTTCTGATTCAAACTGAAACACGCCCACGGTGAGTCCTTTTTTGAAAAACTCAAACGTCTGTTCATCATCCAGCGGGATATCGTCCAGGTTGTACTCAACACCGTGATTATCCTTCACCTGCTGGATCGCCGTTTTCAAAATCGAAAGCGTCTTGAGGCCGAGGAAATCCATCTTCAGCATCCCGGCATCTTCAATATATTTTCCGTCGAATTGCGTCACATACAGATCGGCATCTTTTGCTGTAGCGATCGGGATGTAGTTGGTCAGTTTATCCGGCGCGATGATCACCCCAGCCGCGTGGATTCCTGTATTCCGGACCGATCCCTCCAGCGTCTCCGCCATCTTCAGGGTCTGTCCTTCGAGATCATCTTTCTTTTTAATCTCTTGAAGATCGCGAACCTCCTTGATCGCATCTTCCAGCGAGATACCGATCGTATCCGGGATCAACTTGGCGATCCGGTCGGCATCCGGCAGCGGCAGATCCAGTACACGTGCCACATCACGGACCGATGACCGCGCCGCCATCGAACCGAACGTGATGATATGTGCCACCTGAGATTTTCCGTACTTATCCACCACGTAATCGATCACGCGCTGGCGTCCGTCATCATCAAAATCGATATCGATATCCGGCATCGACACACGTTCCGGGTTCAGGAACCGCTCAAAAAGCAGGTCGTATTTCAGCGGGTCAATATTGGTGATGCCCGTGCAGTACGCCACCACCGATCCCGCCGCCGAACCACGCCCCGGACCTACATACACTTCCATCTCGCGCGCTTTGGCGATAAAATCCTGTACAATCAAAAAGTAGCCGGCAAAGCCCATTGTTTTGATGATATTCAGCTCGTGATCGATCCGATCCATCACCTCACCATCCAGCTCATCGTACCGCTCTTTGGCACCTTCAATGGTAAGATGACGCAGGTAATCATCTTCCGTCTCAAATGGACCAGGCAGGGTAAAGTTGGGAAGAATCACGTCGCGTTTCAGTTCAAGCGGTTCCACCTTGTCCACAATCTCCTGCGTATTGGTGATCGCCTGCGGAACATCGGCAAAGAGGGCTTTCATCTCCTCCTGCGTTTTGAAATAAAACTGGTCGTTCGGGAACCCAAAGCGGTAACCGCGCCCTCGCCCAATCGGTGTGCTCATCAGTTCGCCATTATCGATACAGAGCAGCGCATCATGTGCTTTCGCATCTTCCTGCTCCATATAGAACAGGTTGTTTGTGGCGATCACTTTAACATCGTACTTTTTCGCAAATTTGAGCAGCACGCTGTTCACCCGCTCCTCCTCTTCCAGGCCGTGGCGCATCAGTTCGATGTAGAGATCATCGCCAAACAGGTCGATCCACCACTGCAGTGCTTCCTCGGCAAACTCCTCTCCCTTATTCAGAATCAGGTCGGGAATCTCGCCTTGCAACCCTCCGGTTGTGGCGATCAATCCTTCCCGATACTTTTTCACCAGCTCCCGGTCGATCCGCGGGAATTTGTAATAGTACCCCTCAATAAAACCGAGCGAGCACATCTCCGCCAGGTTTTGATATCCCTCACGATTTTTGGCCAGAAACACCTGCTGATGCCGCTTGTCGCGATTATCGCGTGTAAATTTTTTCTGATGGCGATCTTCCACAAAATAGCACTCACACCCGATAATCGGCTTGATACCGGCCGAATGCGCCTTCTGCACAAAACTAAAAATGCCGTACATATTCCCGAGATCGGTAAGCGCCACGGCAGGCATCCCATCTTTTTTCGCTTTATCGATCAAGTCATCAATACCGGCCGCTGCTTCTAAAACCGAAAATTTGGAGTGGGTATGCAGATGGCTGAACGAACCCGTAATTTTTTCACCGTCGGCTGCCTCTGCCGGCAGATCAATTGCGGAATCGTCCTCATCCGCCTCGCCGGTCACGCCTCTGCGCCGCAGCTCCTCCACCTTTGGCATGTAGTGGGCCGGATTGATCCACTCCCTGGGAGATTTGGTATCCAGCTCCAGGTCGTTTGGCAGGTTTGGTTTGATAACGCCCAGCTGAACCAGCTCCAGAAACGCACGCGCGGTGGCATCCACATCAGCCGCAGCATTGTGAGCCTCCTCGAAGCCCACATCAAACAGTTTATCGTGCAGTTCGGCAAGCGTAGGCCATTTGTAGCGACCGCGTCCGCCCGGAATCGCACAAAATTCAGTTGATTCATCCTTGGTATCAATCGGAACTTTTTTGTCAAGCGGATTCTCCCGCTCCATCCGCAGGTATTCCGATCCCATAATATTGAGATCGAACTCCAGGTTGTGGCCTACCACAAATGTAGTTCGCTCAACATCCCGATTAAATGCATCCATCACTTCTTCCAGCGGAACGCCCTCCTCCCGTGCCCGTTCGGTAGAGATTCCGTGTACCTTTTCAGAGTTAAAAGGAATTGTAAAACCATCGGGCTGAACAATATAGTCCCCCTCCGAGACCAATTTACCGGTGTGATCGTGGAGCTGCCAGGCAAGCTGCACACAGCGCGGCCAGTTGTCGAAATCTGTCAGCGGTGCGGAGTAGTTATCGGGAAGGCCGGTGGTTTCGGTGTCAAAAATCAGGTACATAAAAGGAGATTACTGATGGATGATTTTGCTATATCGTACGCTTCAAATATAAACGAGATTTGAACCATTCACAGGTTAAAATCGGAGGAATTTCCGGGATCAGGTTTCTTTTATTTTAATCGTTTCTAAAATTCCCTCAATACTAATAGAAATGTACAGATGACATTCAAAGACGGATATTTGACTGATTCTTACTTTGTCAACTTAAAGCAATAATTCTTTACCTTGAATATCTAATCAGGAACAAACAATGTTTTACAAACCCTCATTTATTTTTCGTCAAATATCAATTAGATTGGAATTGATATATTTAAAATAATTTTTAATTGATTCATCATGAGAAATTTAGCCATACTCGTTCTTTCCATTTTTATGCTGCAGCTTTCTTCAAATGAAATTTCTGCTCAGGTTGGACAAGAAATAAATACGTATCAAATGATTCAGGACCTTTCCCCTGGCTATATGGAAAGGTTTGAAAAAGAAATAGATGCTGATGGTTCCCCATATCTGTTCAATGAATTTCTTTCCGGCTCCTTAACATTCATGAATGGTAAAACTGTGAGCGATGTCCCTCTTCGATTCAATATTCATGAAGAGAATGTTCAGTTTCAGAATAATGGTAACATCTTCGTTCTGGATGCCGAGGTTATCAATAAAATAGAAATCACAGGTCAGAATGAAACCATTACATTACAAAAAGGGTTTGATGCCCGGCGGTTGAGTGAGAATAACTTTGTTGAAATTCTCGCAGATGGAGATGCAAAATTTATGGTCAAGTATTCAGCCACCCTCAGACAGGCGAATGCAAATTATGGGGCGTCAGCAAACACCAATGAGTTCTCAACTACTGAAACTTATTATGTTAAGTTTGGGAATGAAGATACAGAAAGATTGAGGCGTCTGAATGAACGACGAGTTTTACGCGTTTTTCCTGATCATTCAGATGAAATTGAACAATTTGTAAACAACAACAATCTTCAACTCGATAATGCAGATGATGTAGCTGCTCTATTCAAATACTATAATTCGCTATAAAGAACATACGTTGCATTACACCTCACGCATCAAGAATCAAACCATTCCTTACTATTTTTATGTCTAAGCTACTGCTATACCCACTTCTGATCGTTTCTCTTATATTAATTTCATGTTCAGGTACTACCAATCAATACATTTCACCGGATTACGAAGATCAGAATTTAAATGATTCTGTATCTATTTTTAAAATTGAAGAGTCAGATTTCTCTGAAACCAATCCCGATCATACGTTTGGAACTCTGAGTGCAGCAGAAACTTCGCTTTTCAATGAACGACTTTTTGAACTTTTTTCTGAGGCTACTGCAGCGGAAGTTACCCAACATTTGAATTTTTCAGATTTTCCGGATTTAACCTTTCAAGTACGCCATTTTGATCAAAATGGTACCTCTCTTCATATCCTTGCACCGGAAAAAGGCTCTAAGCTAACCAATGATGGTGATGGGGTATCTCCAAGATTTGTTTTACTTTTAGATGGGTACAATTTCAATATATTTCAGGATTTGGCACCTGGTTTTTCATATGGCGGCCATGAACCTGAAACGGTTACCAAAGCAAATTTTGAGACCAAATATTTAATTTGGGATAACCAGATACAGGATGCTGTTGGATGGGGGAAAGTGAATTCAGAACAGGTTGTAAATCTTGCTCAAATCAATGAAGAGTATGATAATCTTATTTTACAGACCATTAAAGAGATGATTCCACGTAGCCCTTTCGCCCCGCGCAGAAGTTAAAATCAGGAATCATCCGTATCACGGATCAACGAGCTCCAGCTCTCGGCAAACAGATCACGCGATGTATTAAAGCTGTCGTTGTGGCCTCCCTGCAGTTCCACAAAACGGGCATTTTTAGTTTCTGAAGCGATCTCATAAAGTCTTTTCCCGTGACGGATATTTACAATCCGGTCACTGCTTCCGTGCATCACCAAAACCGTATCAATACGGCTGGTGCGCAGATCTTCATCCACGGGAAATTGGATCGGGACTAAAAATCCCGGCACAAACGGGTAGACATCCGAAGCGATCTCTTTTCCATTGATGAATGATGAATCCAGCACCAGGGCCCGGCCATCAAACTCAGCCGCCTGCCGGGCTGCGACTGCCCCGCCCAAAGATCGGCCGTAAAAAATCATCCTCTCCGGCGGAATGCCTGCTTCTTCTTCCAGATAATTCACTACGGCAATGCCGTCAGTGTAAATTCCGGCTTCATCAGGCGATCCCTCACTGTTGCCATATCCGCGATAATCATATAAAAATACAGCCGCACCCTGGTTTACAATCGTTTCAGCAATCCCGATTCTTCCGCTGATATTACCCGCATTCCCGTGAGAATATATCACTACGGGCTGCTCACTGGCATCCCCGATTAACCAGCCGTGGATGGTTACGCCATCAGGCGTTTCAATATAATGTTCACTCCATTCCAACCCGAGCCTGTCCGGCGAATCGATCATTTGGCCCGAAGGGTGAAATATTATTTGATTTTGAAACATAATGAGTGCTCCTACCAGCAAAAGATAACCGGCTCCGATCCAAAGAATAAGTTTCACTACAACTTTAAAGCTCATAGAAATACTTTAGAATGATGGCATGACTCAATTTACCCTCATCAAATTCAACATTCGATGGCGGAGCAGAATTCACTTCTGCTGTTTATCAAACCGAAATTTTCGCCTTTTAGCACGCTTACCGCTTTACGGAAAAGTATTTAAATGATTCTTCGGTCACATTTTCAATTTTCACTACATCTACAGATTTAACTTTTGCAGCTACCGGACCCGATTTTAGTCTATTTTCCAGTTCATCCACTTGCTCTTCTTCACCTTCCAAAACCGCCTCAACATCGCCATTTCGTAAATTTTTCACCCAGCCGTTTACACCCAGACCACGTGCGTTTTGCTTCGTAAAATGACGAAAACCCACGCCCTGAACTCTGCCCGAAATCAAAAGCTGTTTCTGAATTTTACCCATAATCGTTCAAACTTTTTTATCTTGCTCTATTGCGGAGCATTCTTAAATTAAATGTACACATGACTCTAACACAACTTAAGTATATTGTCGCGGTTGACAAACACCGCCATTTTGCTACGGCAGCGGATAAAAGCTATGTCACTCAACCTACCCTGAGCATGCAGATTCACAAACTTGAAGATGAGCTTGGCGTAATACTTTTCGACCGTTCTAAATCCCCGGTAGTACCCACTGAAATTGGTGAGAAAGTACTCGATCAGGCTCGTATTGTTTTGAATGAAGCCAGGAAAATATCGGACATTGTTCAATTTCAGGAAGAATCCCTCAGCGGAACCTTTCGAGTCGGCGTGATTCCCACGGTCGCTCCCTACCTGGTGCCCCGATTCCTCCACTCATTTTTAACCGCTCATCCTGATGTAGAATTGGTTTTTGAGGAATCCCTGACGGCCACTATTCTGGACGGACTGGAAAGCGATGAACTGGATGCCGGGATTATCGCTACTCCGGTAAAGAATGCGCATATCTACACGGAAGATTTATACGTGGAACCATTTGCGGGATATCTTTCCAAAAGTCACCCGCTGGTTGAAAAAGAGTTGTTATCTGTGGATGATCTGGAACAGACAAATATCTGGCTGTTGAATGAAGGGCACTGTTTCAGGGATCAAACCGTAAAAATCTGCAAGGAAGCAACCCGAAAGAGAGGTTCTGAGATTGAATTTCGAAGCGGTAATCTCGAAACCCTGAAAAAGCTTGTTGAACAGAATTACGGAATGACCCTTCTGCCCTGGACTGCAACTAAATATTCCGATCACAACAGTTCCGAGGCGATTATTAAGGAATTCAGCGAACCCGTTCCCTGCAGGAAAGTCCGGCTGGCCTATGGCCGTAAACACCTCAAAGAGAATATTTTAAAAGAGTTCAGAGAATCCATTATTCGCTCTCTGCCCGAAAAGCTGCTGAATGCCGATCAACAAATGGTGATTGAATAATCGCATCAAACATCTCAACTACGTCAGAATAGTTTATGCTCAGTTCCTTTTCAGCTCAGTGGTTTACGGCTTATTATGTTGTACTCGGTACAATTTTGATCGGGTACGGTGTCTATCTCATCGCAAAACAGCACGCAATGGCAGGTTACCTTAGAGATGTTGCTGAAAACACCGAAAAACCTCCGCGAGCTTTCAGATCAGTTCTCAAATACCTGCTTCTGTTCACGATTCCCGGTCTCATCCTGAGTTTTTTTCCATTTTCATGGATTGAACTCATTTTTTCAATCTGGTGCCTCATCATCATCTTTACTGTGGGGCAAATGCTTGTTCAATGGAAGGTTGTTTCCAGCCAGATCCTGGCGGTTGGCGGAGAGCTGCACAAAAAAATTCGGTTTGCCGGAATCAATATGATATCCATCGGTGTTGTACTTTTCATGCTGTGTTATATTTTGATATCGAACACAAGATAACTGATGCGATTACTGAAAGCGGGATACCAGGGAATCTACCTTCCTGAACTTGGAGTGGCAATGGACGGGACCCATCCCGATGCTGATTTCACGTTTGTGACACACGCCCATGCCGATCACATGCACAAAAACCGGTCGGCCCACACCTACGCTTCCCAGCCCACATTAAAACTGATGCATCTCCGTGGTTTCAGGGGTTCATCCACAGAACTGAAGTTTAACACTCCATTTGAAACCGATCGATTTACAGTAACACTCTACCCCGCCGGCCATATTCTCGGATCGGCTATGATTTTTATTGAATCAGATTCTGGCTCCCTTCTCTACACCGGGGATTATCGGACACCACCGTCACCCGCCACTGAAGGATTTAATGCCCCTCCCCGTGCCGACTTCCTGATTACCGAAGCTACTTTCGGCCTGCCAATTTATCGATGGAAAACCACGGATGAACTAGCTGAAGAGATCCGCTCATTTGCTAAGGACACACTCGCTGAAGGTTATACGCCCGTATTCCTGGCATATAATTTGGGGAAAGCGCAGGAGATCATGCATCTGCTTGCCCCGCTGAATCACCCCGCTATGATTCACGGCGCCGGTTTCAATTTATGTTCCGTGTATGTTGAAGAGAACATCGATCTTGGAAATTTTATGGCGTATGAGCGGGAAACTTGCGAAGGAAAAATCCTGGTTTGCCCCTCATCCGCCCTGTCCGGTGGATTTGCCTCCAATGTTAAGAAGAAACGCATCGCCTACTGCAGCGGTTGGGCGTCGCTCGAATCACGCCGCACCCAGCTTACAGTGGATAAGCTCATCCCCATCTCCGATCACCTCGATTTTTATGAACTGATCGATTTTTGTGAACGGATGGATCCAAAAAAAGTCTACATCACCCACACTCCAAATCCTGATGTTGTAAAACATTTTCTGGATGAGCGAAATATTTCATCGGCCTTTTTAAATACGGAGATGCAGGCCGATGACTGAACAAAAAACTTCGTTTGATGAGCTTTGTAACGTCATCCAGACCATACGAGAAACGCGTGGAAGCAACCGGAAAATAGCTATCTGTGCCCGGTATCTTTCCGGACTGACTGATGATGAACTGAATTTAGCATGCAGGTTTATCGGTGAGGGTGCATTTGAAAGCATCAGCGGAAAGCGGGCTTCTGTCGGCAGCCGCACATCCGGACTGGCAGCCGCTGATTTTTGTGAAATTGATTACGATCATGTGTTTAAACCGTGCCGGACCGCAACCGGAAGCAGCTCCGAAACCATCGCAAAACTGATGTACGCCACACCGGCCGCACGCAGTAAACGAAACCCGGCACAACTGTCGCTACACGCTGTAGAAGAACTTTTCGAAAAACTCTATTCCGTTTCTGGCCGAGCCGAAAAACAGGAAATTCTTATTTCTGCATGGCAAAAAATGTCGGCCACTGAAATTAAATATTTCATTCGAATGCTCGGACAAGGCTCTCTTCGGATTGGATTTGAAACCAAATCACTTGTATCAGCCATCGCAAAAGCATTTGAACAAGATCCTGAAGAAGTTCGATATGCACACATGATTACAGGATCAATTGGAAAAACAGCTCTTCTGGCCAAACGGAATTCATTGGCCGATGCAACCTTTAAACTGTTTCATCCGCTCTCATTTATGCTGGCTTCACCCATTGAGAGCCGGGCGGTTGATCAGCTTGATGAATACATCTGCGAGGAGAAATTCGACGGAATGCGCTGCCAGCTTCATGCAGAGGGCGATCAAATCAAGCTTTTTTCTCGAGACCTAAACGATATCACGCAGTCCTTTCCCGATATTGTTTCCGCATATCGAGATAAAAACCTCTCCCCTGTAGTTCTCGACGGGGAAATCTGTGTATTTAAAGATAACACCATTCAGCCGTTTCAACTGCTTCAGAAGAGAATGGGATTGAAAAAGCCGGGAAAAAAAATCCTGGAAAAACACCCTGTACTGTTCATCGCTTATGACCTGCTTTATCTGAACGAACAACCTGCGTTTGATGATCGACTGGAATCACGCCGGGAAAAGCTGCTGAAATTGTCCGAAAAGTCTGATGTGCCGGTCGTTCGTCAGTTTGAAGTTCGTGATTTTGATCATCTTGAAACACTGTTCAACCGCGCCCTTGAACACGGAAATGAAGGGTTGATGCTCAAGAAAAAAGAGAGCAAATACGAATATGGGCAGCGCCGTAAAACGTGGCTGAAAGTAAAAAAGCCGGGCGGATCGTTCGATACCGTCATGATGTATGCTCATGCCGGCAGCGGAAAACGGGGCGGTACCTATTCCGATTTCACCCTGGGAATCTCGGTCAGGGAAGATGAACGGTACGAAGAGGAGTTTATCCCGATAGGAAAAGCGTATGGCGGGTACACGGATGAGGAACTCAAAAAGTTAAACCGGGAAATCAAAAAAATTACCGTGGAAAAATATGGGCCGACTTTGGGCCTGTTACCAAAACTGGTTATCGAAATTGAATTTGACGATATCCAGGTAAATAAGCGCACAAAAGCCGGTTATACACTTCGTTTCCCCCGATTTAAAGCGATACGATGGGATCTGGGACCAGATGATGCCGATACATTGAAAGATGTAGAAGCGGTATATCAAAGTAAAATTGAAACATCACGTAAAGCTCAAGATAAAACTCCAAGCTTTTTTATCGCTTGTAGCACAATGGATTACAATACGTAAAAAATTATGTATCTATAAAGTAATCATTCAATTTTAAATTCTAATATTGTATGTTTGAACAGTAATAATATTTCATATACGTTAGGTTTCATTTTTTTAGAAAAATCAGCTCACCAAAATTTAAGTTTCTTCATCTGCCGTCGATAAATCAGATCGTTATATACCCCCATTTGACAATATCATGGATTCCCTACAAAAGTCACTACTTAAAGGACTTTTCCTTGCACTGTGTCTAACCTCAGCGCCCATAATTCTATACGGGCAGCTATCCCCTGTTGATCAACCGGAAATCAATTTTGACTATTCTGTTGAGGAGAGAGCTACAATAGATTCCCTGGAGGCATTTATTGAGGACCTCCTGATGAAAAACAGACTTACTGATGCCCATGAATGGTCACATAAAGGTCTGAGAATGGCCCGAAAGATAGGTTACAGGGAGGGAGAGTTTCGTGTAGCGCTTCAAATGGCAAGCCAGTTCCTCGATCGGAATATGATCGACTCCACTCTTTACTATTCTGAGTTTGCCCTCGAAATTGCCGATTCAGATTATGAACAAAAGCAGGCACTCAATAGTCTCGCCAATGGCTATGCAAAATCCGGTCGCAGTATTATAGCAATTGATCTTTATGAACAGGTACTCTCTATTGCCGATTCGCTTCGGAGTGATCAATACACGGTTGGGGTGATGATGAACCTGGCAACAGCGTATGCTCTGCTGGGCGAGAATAACGAAGCGCTGCAATACTACCTGGAAGCTCTTGATCGGTCCGAAGAAATGGAGAATTACGAGTTTATAGCACTTATCACCAACAACCTTGGCCAAAGATTTTCGGAAATGGAAAATGCTGAGCAATCAGAATTTTATCTCAAACGCTCACTCGATGTAAGTGAAGAACATCAGATTATTTCAAACCTGGTTCGTGTGCACCTTAATCTTGGCAACTTGTACCTGGACCTTGAGCGCTTCGATGAAGCAGAAGAGTCTTATCAAACAGCCTTAAATTATCATCAGTCCAGCGGAAATGAACCGGGTAAAATCCAGGTTTTGTATAACCTTGGAAGATTATTTGCTGCAAAAAGCGAATATTCCACCGCACGTGAACATTTTGAAAATGCCCTGGAATCCAGCCAAAAAATAAATCTTCAGCTTGGACTTTATTACAGTACCAGCGGCCTTGGCGATCTTGAGAAAACCCGCGGAAATTATGAAAGAGCAATAGAATGGTATCTCGAAACCCTGGAACTCTCAGATCAGTTTGATAACCAGTCCCATAAACTTTCTGCCTACAATAATATCTACCAGGTTTATAAACAATCTGGCAATAATTCGCAGGCGCTGGAATGGCTCGAACGCCATAATGAACTGAACGAAGAGATTCGATCAACTGAAAAAGACAGGATTACGGCACAATACGAAACCAAATTCAATCTGCGCCAGGCTGAACAGGAAAAGCAGATTATCCAGGCACAGCAAGAGCAGCAACAGGCAGAACTCGAGCAGCAACGCTGGATTATTGTAACCGCATTGGTTGGTATCACATTCCTGTTGATTGCCGGGGCTGTACTCATCAGGGTCAACCGTAAACGTAAAACTGCGAATCTTAAGCTCATCGAAACCAACGAAAGCCTTAAGCAGTTAAACAGAACCGTTCAGAAACAGAAGGAAGAGCTGGAACGGCTGAACAACATCAAAACAAAACTGTTTGCAATCATTGCCCACGATCTGCGCGCACCATTAAGTTCACTTCAAAGTCTTCTTTACCTTCTGCGAGAGCATGATCTGTCGGAAGAAGAAACTCATAAACTAACGTCCAATCTCGAAAAAAATATGCTGGAAAATTCCAGTATGATGGATAATCTCCTGGGATGGGCTAAGTCTCAAATGAATGGAATTAATCTTGATAAGCGTGTTTTTGACCTAAAACTTTGTGTGGAATCTGTTTTGGATCAGTTTAAACTGCAGGCTGAAAACAAAAATATTACGCTGAATGTTGATGTCCCCGAAAATTCAAATATCTATGCTGATTACGATTTGATGAAGCTCGTGCTGCGAAACCTGATTGCCAACGCTATAAAATTTAGTTACAACGATACTGAAATTCGCATCTTATCTGAAAAAAGAGACGACAACACATACAGAGTATCCGTTAGCGACAGCGGTACGGGAATAGCCGAAGAAAACCGCGCAAAAATCTTTACGGATGAATATTTCACCAGCCAGGGAACAAACCGGGAAAAAGGGACCGGCCTTGGTCTGAATCTCTGTAAAGAGTATGTTGAAAAACATGGTGGTGAAATATGGTTTGAAACCGAAAAGGATGGCGGCACAACTTTTCATTTCACCATAGCTGCCAAAATGAATTCTGAGGAACTGGTAAACGCCTGACACTTCCTGGTTCGTGATTTACCGTCAACTCAATCCACCTGATTTTCCTCTGCTCCGGGTTTCTCCATCTCTATCCGATTAAACCTGCGGACTGACTCTGCTCTCATGCACTTTTTTTGTATCTTCCCTGCTCAAAAGCATACACAAAAAAAGCATTTATATGTCTTCCAGGCTACTACGAATTATTCTGCTGATTTTAATCCCAATAATCCTGCTCTCCATATCTTCAAGCTGGATTTTAGAAGTTTTATGGTTATCTGAACTTGGGTATTCCCAAATTTTCTGGACACTCAAAACCACCCAGATTATTCTTATTGTCGCTGCTTTTTTGATTGTGGGCAGCTACCTGGTCCCAAATTTCAGATATCTCGCGGATCAGCTTAAACAGGTAAGCTTTTCGGGAACACCCCTTCAGGGAGTCGATTTTGACATTCACAGCCCGAATCAGCAAAAACGAATCAAACAGTTTTTTACGATTGCCGCACTTGTCATTACCGCAATGTTCGCCTTTGGGTTTTATATCCGATGGGATGAATCCCTGCAGTTTGTGTGGAATGTGCCATTTGGTGAAACTGATCCTCTTTTTGGACGGGATATTGGGTTTTACATGTTTCAGCTCCCCTTCTGGGAACTTATTCAGACGTCAATGCTTATCCTCACCTTTCTGACCACAGCAATCCTGGCTGTTATCTATCTGTTTTCAGGACTGCTTGGCATGCAGCCGGGCCAGGGTTTTACGGCATCAAAACCGGTTTTGAATCACCTCAAGTTAAATGGTGGTCTCTGGTTACTGTTTCTCGCCTGGGGGTTTTATCTCGACCGATTTAACCTTTTGTACCGCTCCGACGGCATTGTATTTGGCGCTGGTTATACCGACGTAATGGTTGAACTTCCAGCCATATGGATTCTTTTTGCGGTCACGCTCATTCTGGCACTCATGGTCCTCGCCAGCCGATGGATGAATTTTGGCAAAGCTCTGCCCGGCATGGCTATCCTCGGAGTCCTTGTTTTTGCAGGTGGTAAAATTGTAATGCCCGGCGTTATTCAGAATTTTAGTGTGAATCCCAATGAGCTGGAACTTGAAACGCCTTACCTTGAGAACAATATTCAAATGACAAGGCTCGCATTCGGGCTCGATAACGTACGCGAAATTGAGTACCAGGCTGATGATACTCTCACCTTAGCCGATATCCGTAATAACCAGGATGCCATCGACAACATCCGGCTTTGGGATCCCCGGCTGCTCATCCAAACTTACAAACAGCTTCAGGAGATCCGTTCATACTATGAATTCTACTCCGTCGATAACGACCGATACACTGTAGATGGACAGACTACCCAGATGATGCTCTCCGCCCGGGAAATTGCCCGAACGCTGCCAAGCCAGTCTGATACCTGGGTGAACCGGCGTATGCAATACACTCACGGCTACGGACTCGCCATGAGCCCGGTCACCGAAACCACCCGCCAGGGAGAACCAAGGCTTGTTATACGTGATCTTCCTCCTGTGTACACCAGCCCGGATCTCAGAATTGATAACCCGGCCATCTATTACGGTGAAAACAGTACCGGGTACTACATTGTAAATACAAATGTGGAAGAACTTCATTATCCCGCAGGCGATGAAAATGTTTATACACACTATTCCGGTCAGGGTGGAATTCAATTCACAAATTTTTTCAGAAAACTGCTCTTTTCCTGGGAACTGGGTGATGTAAATATTCTTCTCTCGGATTACATCCATAATGAAAGCCGCCTGCAGATTTGGAGAAGTGTTCAGGAACGTATCCAGAGAATCACCCCGTTTCTTCAACTCGATAACGATCCGTATCTCGTAAAAAATAACGGTAAACTGTACTGGATCCAGGATGCCTATACAACATCCAATCATTTTCCGTACTCCACGACCAAACGCGGTATTAACTATATCCGAAATTCCGTGAAAATTGTGGTTGATGCCTATGAAGGTAGTGTGGACTATTACATGGTTGATGAAAATGACCCGATCCTTCAGGTCTATTCATCTATATTCCCAGACCTGTTTAAACCTGTATCTGAGGTCCCCGAGGGTATGAACGCACACTTTCGTTATCCTCAGGACTTGTTTGAAATTCAGATGGAAACCTTTAACCGGTATCACATGACCCGGCCGCAGGTTTTCTATAACCAGGAAGATCTCTGGACACGGCCAAATGAGAAGTACGGCGGACGACAAATTCTGATGGAACCCTACTATGTTCTCGCACGCCTTCCGGAAGAGGAAGAGCTCGAATTTATGCTCATCAGTCCCCTCACGCCCGAAAATCGTGACAATATGATCTCCTGGCTGGCTGCCAAATCAGATCCCGCAGAATACGGACAGCTTATCGTTTATAAACTCCCGAAAGACAGGCTGATTTATGGGCCGGCACAAATCGAAGCACGGATTGACCAGGATCCGGAAATTTCCCGTCAGATCGCACTTTGGGATCAGCGTGGGTCAAGCGTAATTCGGGGTAACCTGATGGTGATACCCATCGAAAACTCTTTCCTTTATGTTGAACCTGTGTTTCTATTAGCTGATGGAGTGGATATCCCTCAGCTTCAGCGGGTGATTGTAGCCATTGGGGATAATATTGCCATGCAGCCTACAATTGAAGGTGCCATGCTCGAACTTTTTGGTGATATCGCCGGTATTCAGGCGCCACCGCTTGTTCAAACCATTGCTGATGCTGAGCTTACACAAGAGGAGATTGCGCTTCGTCAGGATCTTGAATCTGAAGAGATGAACCGGCTGCGTGAACTCTGGCAGGATATGCGCACAGCACTTGAAGAAGGCGACTGGACACGCTATGGCGAAATTCTCTCAGAAATGGATAGTTTAATTGATGGCTAAATTCATAACTTTTTATCAATATTGAATTCTTCAAGGAGTGTCCCCCTGAGAAGGTAATGGCACTAACATAATCCAAATTTATAATTCTTTTCCTGGTACTTTTGAACGGGCAATGGGGGATAAACTTTTGTGCTTATGAATCAATTTTAGAATTTAGTGGATTATGGTAGTCATCCCCCTTTTCACTCCGTTCGCTTTCTATTAAATTGAATGGAGCCCTTTTTAAAATCAACTTTAGCAAAGTCGGTTTGAGTTTGGTTTATGACTTAATTTTATCATATTTCCTGAAAAATATTTCGGGATATGATTTACTTCATCACATTCATAATTATCGGTATGACCACCGCATCCCCGATCGAACTATCTGAAGTGGATACAACAGACCGTAAATCAGGATATTATATTGACAGTACTTCCTGGAAAATTAAGTCTTCCAGCTCCAACTCTGCCGAAAAGATTGCTTTAATAACCATCGATGATGGTCCCAAAGCATATACAACCCCGGTTTTTTTGGATCTGCTCGATGAGTTCAACGCAAAAGCGCTCTTCTTTATTAATGGATACCTGGCTGAACCTCTCCCCTGGGTAGTCCGCCAGATTTTAGACCGTGGACACAAAGTTGGCAATCACTCCTGGAGTCACGCCCGTTTTACCGAAATATCTTCCGAGGAGGTTGAATATGAAATTACGAGTCTGAATAACTGGCTTGAATCGGAACTGAATTACCAATCCGGATTTTTCCGTGCTCCATACGGAGTACATACACCTGACTCTTTTTCAGTTCTTGAACAAACCGGCCTTCAAAATGTAGGATGGTCTGTAAATAGTTACGACTGGCAATATCCCGATCGTGAGGATACACTCAGCCGCGATGCTAAAGAAATTGCAGATCGCACACTAAAATCGATGAAAGAAGGGAACATCATCCTTCTGCATGATCGTGCAGTGAGTGCAAAAGCGTTGCGGATTATACTTGAAGAACTTAGCTCCAGGGGATACCGATTTGTCCTGCCAGATTGATTCAGGATCTGCGAGATTAAATTTAATGATTCCGTTTTAATACCCTCTCGATTATTGCCTATTTTCTGAGCGCACCAGAGCCCTAACATTTTTCTTAAAATGGACCTACTTTCAAATTCAGCCGATATTGTATTCGCCGGTAATGAGCTATGGCGAATTATTGTATTGATTACAGTTCTTGCCCTATCATTCTTCTTTGGAAAAATTTCAAAGTTCACGCTTACGCGCCTTGAGAGTAAACTGGAAGCTTCAAACCGAAAGCTTGCTGCAGTTGCTGCCCGTGCCGCCTCTATATCCGTAACCTTTCTGTTTTTCTCGTTTGGCCTCACGATCGCATTCTCATTTCTAAATATACCCGATGGCTTTGAAAGTTTGCTCAACACGGTATTGGAACTGCTGATCATACTGGCAATCGGTCACTTTTTCTACCGGCAAGTAGATGTGATTGATCAATGGCTGAAGAGGTTCTCTTCCGATGAGTCAATAAACATTGATGACATGCTCATCCCGATTGTGGGTAAATCGATCCGGGTTGCGGTTGTCATTCTCATTATGTTACAGGCAGCACAGTCTTTAAGTGATCAGCCAATCACCAGTATTCTTGCCGGAATTGGTATCGGAGGCCTCGCACTCGGTCTTGCTGCTCAAGATACGATCCGGAATTTTTTCGGATCACTCATGATTTTTGCCGATAAACCTTTCAATGTTGGTGAGCTCATCAACCTTGAAGACAAACTGGGAACCGTTTTAGAAGTCGGGGTTCGTACAACAAGGATTAAAACCCTTGACGGACATATACTCACTATACCAAACGGTAATCTGGCAAACATGACCATCCACAATATTGGAAAGCGTCCATTTATTCGCCGTGTATTTGATCTAAACATAACCTACGATACTCCGCCAGAAAAAGTAGAAAAAGCGGTTGAGATCGTCAAAGACATCCTGAACGATCACGAGGGAATGGACCCCGAGCTGCCTCCACGCGTCTATTTCGATAATATGAACAGCGATTCACTGAATTTGAAAATTTTCTACTGGTTTCACCCCCCTGATTTTTGGGCATACATGGATTTTACAGAAATGGTAAATTCCCAAATTTTCAGCCGTTTCAATGAGGAAGGGATCGATTTCGCATTTCCAACACAGACCATACATCTCGCCGGAGATAAAAAACGCCCTCTCAATGTTGGAGTCAATAATCACGGGAAAACTGAGTCTGAGAACGAAAAAAAATAAGCAGAAACCTTCTGAATAAGATATCAGGGAATGTATCATTTCAGTTAAATTTTTTATCAATTTTATTTTTTTGCATTAATAAATTTTTCTTTATATATCTCCTTCAGAGCAAATCGATGATAATATAATCCAAAACAGCACTTCTGTCACTCAGAAATAAATACAGTATCCTGATTAAAAAAGCGGTGATGAAAGGGTTTTAATTGAAGGAGAGCCATGAATTCCCATAAAGAGTTAGATAACCACGTCGTTCGCCTTGCCAAACAAATGAGGCAATCAGCGCAAAATCTGCCGGATCCGGATGAGGCATCCGATTTTGAATCTCATAGCCTCCCCGATGAAATTAAAATGTTTGCCGGAGTTGAGCGATATCTGCATGGTACAGCGCGTCCAATCAGTAAAATCACCGGAATCAATCCTCAATCGTTTCCACCGCTTAAAAAACTGAATGACGCTCAGGCTGCTTTTCTCCTTGACGAAATGATAAAACTGCTGAAAGCCTATCATTTTTATCCTGATTTCCCGAAACATCTGCCCGACCACATCCGGTACAACCTTCTTCGTGATAATTGGAATGCAGAGATGGTGTACACCGGGGAGGGTCACTCTCATATTGAATTTTGCACCTACAACCCGGATGAATGTCCGTTTCCGGGCGAATTTTGCCAGTGCAAAAATTATGACTCTGGTATTTGATGCTGCTTTTCGCGTACTTGTTGTGATAGGTAAATCGCACCAACTTCTGAGAACTCGCCATTATAATAAATCTAATGATTCCCGGGCACATACAGTAAGTATACATGGCGCAACTCTTCTCTTAACTCTTCCTGATTTTTTTACGAGAAAAATGCGCCAATGTGATGTGTCCACTTTCATAATACAAGGAGATTAACTGGCGATTTCAGTCATTTGTTGCCTCTCATGTAAGGAACAAACATGATCTGGAAAGAACTGAAGTCTTTGAAATATTAAACAAAAAAATTAAAGAAAAGAATGGAAGATGCTTACGGGGATTGGTACAGTGATACTGGCTTTGATTACTTTAGGAAAAATTAGATAAATATGTGCCATTTGAATATAAAAAATAATCTATACTTCAACTAAGATTTCATTGCGGACAGGAGTATAAATATCTATATCTGTAATCGGGGTCTCGATTGAAGTAATCAAACTGTATCTGACCGTATTATTGTACTTTTCTAAATTTTTTCTGGTTCTCCACCAACCTGTTACTGGATAAATGGCAATACTATTTTTTGTTGCTAAATCAGCAGCAGTTCCAAACCAAATATCTTTATGCAAAGATCCTCTTGTTCTTCTTCGAGCTCCAAAAAGCCAATGCTCTGTTTCCGCATCAGTACCTTCGTAATCATCATCTCTAGCTTCTTTATTTTTTCTTTGACTAAACTCTTCAACCGTTTCATTTACACGGATTACATCAAATCTGAGACCATGAGATTGATAATAAAATTTTGAGGTATAATATCTTCGACCGGGATTAGGCTCAATATAGTAAGATAGTGTAACTTTAAGTTGCACTTCAGCATCTGCTAATTGAAGTAATTCCTCTCTTGGCCAAGGTAGTTCGTATAAATGAATCTGATCTGTCTTTACATTATTGCCTTCTAACCTGTACGGCTTAAATTCATTCTGAGCTATGAGAGTAAGAGAGTTTGATGCACTATTTAATGCCCTATCAATATTTGGAACCCCATAACCTACTTGTCTTGCTAAATTTTCAATTTCTTCTTTAGAAATACCAGATAATCTTTTTTGGTTTCTAATAGCTTTTGTCCATTCAGAGCTATGTGCAATGAGCCCTCTTACGGTTTCAGACCAAAAATTTGGATATTTCCCATTAATGTTGGCGGCAAATCTTGACCCTATAGCTGTTGCTGCACTAGTAGCACCAAATGCCGTAACTGGTCTTATTACAAGGTCTTTGCTTGTACTTAACAGTTGTAATGCGTCATCATAAATGATCTCTCCCTCTTCATTATTTGCAACGTTACCTCCTTCAAACACTACATCGGGTTTATAAGGCCACTCATTTTTCCACACAAATGATGTTGAGTTAGTGGGAGCCATTTGTCCAAATTTTGCCAAAGCAGTATATCCAGGATAGAGTTCTTTATTGACTTCTGCCTTTTTAGTAAAAGTACCAATAGTTAGAGCATTCCATGATTGACCTGGATCATGAATTTGATCTGTTAAATTTTTATCTGGGTATTCGTCTGCTACATTTATGTATACGTTTCCACCAGAAATAAAGAATAGCTTTGATTTCTCATCTTCAGAATCTCCATAAATAATTTTGTCAACTGCTGAAGACCATGAGGATGGCTGACCTAAGTCTCGAAAATCTGTAGTAGTCACTGCCATACAAAAGATCTTAAATGAATCTGAATCAATTATAAAAGATCTCGCAACACACTCCTCAGTAATTGCGCCAAAGTTCTCAGGGATATTTGGATCATCAGCTTCAATTATCTTAATAGATTCAATATTGTGATATATTTGAACAGGTAAATTTGTGGAGAGTACATTAGTTAGATCTCCATAAATAGCTAAACCAGCCATTAACGTACCATGTCCTCCATTACGTGCAGTATCATCAGTCCCCCACTGCTGTTTATAAGCATCTAGTTTGTCATCTGTGATAATTGGTTCTAATAATCTATGACCATTCCTAACACCACTATCTAATAAGCAAATCACAGGTCCACCTTCATTTCTAACATCTAATCTTTGTAATAGATCATTAATCCAATCTTCCTGTTCGATGTTAGAAATATATTTGGTAAAAAAATCCGCCCTTTCTTTTGCTTTTCTGATTTCAGCTAAATTGTTCAAAAGCAATACGGATCGACTGAGTTGCCCAGCGGTTCCATTAACCAATACAACTTTATGTTCTGGGAAATCTAAAGTCTCTGCCCCAATTTCTAAACCTATACTGACAACTTGCTCTCTTAATTTTTCAATTGAGGTAACTTGGTAATTTTCTTTTTCACTATGAGTTCTAACCCAAATTTCCCACCAAATTCTATCATCTTTATTAGGAAAATTTAAGTTGTCGGTCCAAAAAGATTTTAAAGTAGCTATTTTTACTTTTTCAATACTTTCAACAAAATTTTTGTTTTTAGGTCTATTAGTGTCACCGTATTCTTCAGTAAGATACCTTTCGACAATTCTTATGAAGATTTCAATCTTACCCTCTGGCACAAAAACAACAGCTCTTGTGTAAGTTTTATCTTCATCTGTCTCTGGGTCGGTATCAGTTACTTTTATAGATTGGATGAGTTCGATCCCTGAACGAGTTCTGTGCAGACTATCTGCAATCAAATCATAGTCTATCGGACTACAAAATTCTATATATGTCCCATTATCTCTTGTAATATTTTCTGGGAGTGCTTTATCTTTTAAACGATCAGAAATATGCTTCACGCTTTCAAGCATATTTTTAACTCTAATCCCGTGTTGGTTTCTAGTTCTTATTTTTATTTGGGGACCAGTTCCCCGACCACCACTTGCTGTATAGATATCAATATTAGGGCCTTCACTTATTGTGAGATGGTCAGAGCGACTCTCAGGATTTAACATGATAAATGCTATTAGTATTGAATTCTATCAGATAATATTCTTAATAAAACTTGATGATCGAGGCTTTTAGAATTATCCATCAACATAGACTTTATAGCGTCATTACACGACCTAACAATATCAGCATAACTTAAACCAATTGATTGATTTGCAACTTCATCAAAATTAAACCCTTTATCTAGGCTTACGTTCTTCAGATGCCGTTTTGTTGTTTCTAATATTTGCTTTTTCTCAGGCATTTTAAAGTTAACGATATCATCAAATCTTCTAAATAATGCTCTATCAAGTACTTCTCTAAAATTTGTTGCTGCAATTATTATACTTTCAGATGTGTCGTTTTCAATGTTCAGTAAAAAGCTATTTAATACTCTTTTTATTTCGCCAACATCATTTGAAAACCCCCTGGTAGTTCCAATTGAGTCAAATTCATCAAATAGATAAACACCTCTATTTTCTTTCATTGCATCAAAAATCAGTCTGAGCTTTGCAATGGATTCCCCCATAAATTTGGTGATTAGACCATCTAACCTAACTACAAATATTGGGATTTTTAATTCTCCTGCAATTGCTTGGGCACTCATGGTTTTACCACACCCGGGAGGGCCCACCAGTAGTAATTTTCTAGAAGGTTGTAAGCCGTATTTAATTAATTTTCTTTTCTCTTTTTGTTCATTAATGATTTTACTAAGTGAGTTTTTTGTCTCCTCATGTAGAACCATATCGTCTATGCGGGTATCTGGATAGAATACCTCTAAGAGTTCAGACAATTCTCCTTGGGGGCGTGCTATCGGTACAGCGTACCTACTCGATTCAATGTTAGTATTTTTCTTTGCTTCGTCAATTAAATCTCTAAGCTGAGTGGCTAAATTTTTATTGCCTTTTTTTGCTTCACTTGCAGCAATCTGCATAGCAGTTGCATAAAAACGAGAATCATCTCCTTCTTTATAACTTTTTATTAAGGCTTTGAGTTGGTTGCCTGAAGCCACAATATTTGTATTTAGTTAAACGCCGATTGGTTTTTCTACAGTCAGATCCTAAGACAATAACAAAAATTGTTATAACAAATTCCATAATTATCATCTAAATGATTTTGATGAAATGTGTTGCCACTGTTATGCCAATTTAAATAAAAAAAGCCTTAAGCAGCTAATAATTAGACACTTAAGGCTTTATATTTGTATCGTGGGGCGGACTTGAACCGCCGACCTCCGGGTTATGAATCCGACGCTCTAACCACCTGAGCTACCACGACATAATGCTTCATTACGATTTAATACTTCTTATACAATCGGACTTGAACCGCCGACCTCCGGGTTATGAATCCGACGCTCTAACCACCTGAGCTACCACGACATGGCATTTCAAGAAATCAAAAAATCTGCATTGGTTATTAGACAACGGAATTGAATCGGCAATATCATATACACACCTATCATCCTGACGCCCCTAAAACCAAAGAGCATCAAATATAAGGTTTTTTACAGAAAGGGTGAAGGAAAATGCGGATTTTTTTATACTCTTTTTCTATCCTAATCATTCTTTATCTTGGGCGAGTTAAACAAATTCTATATCAATAATAAATAAGAACGCAGCAGAGTAAAGGAATGGCAAAACGTATCACCAATCGGGAAAAAGATTACTCACAATGGTACCTGGATGTAATTAAAGAGGCTAAACTGGCTGATCACTCGCAGGTAAGGGGGTGTATGGTTATTCGTCCCCACGGTTTTGCTTTGTGGGAAAATATGAAAGGTGCTCTCGATCAGATGTTCAAAGATACCGGTCACGAGAATGCTTATTTCCCGCTTTTTATCCCGAAATCATTTCTTTCTAAGGAAGCGCAGCACGTTGAAGGTTTTGCAAAAGAGTGCGCGGTCATCACACACAGCAGGTTAAAAAGCGTTGAGGGCGGCGTGGAAGTTGATCCCGACTCCAAGCTGGAAGAAGAGCTGATTGTTCGTCCAACTTCCGAAACCATTATTTGGGATTCGTACCGAAACTGGATCCAATCCTACCGCGACCTTCCTATCCTGATTAATCAATGGGCAAATGTTGTCCGCTGGGAGATGCGTACGCGACTCTTTTTGAGAACTATGGAATTTTTATGGCAAGAAGGTCATACGGCACATGCAACCCGCGAAGAGGCTGTTGAAGAAACCGAGAGGATGCTTGAAGTCTACCGAACCTTTGCCGAAGAGTTCATGGCGATGCCGGTAATTACGGGCAAAAAAACCGAAAGCGAACGGTTTGCCGGTGCTGAAGAAACGTATTGTATTGAAGCGATGATGCAGGATGGCAAAGCTCTGCAAGCCGGAACCTCTCACTTTCTCGGGCAAAATTTTGCCAAAGCTTTCGATGTAAAATTTCAAAATCAGAATGGTGAACACGACTTCGTTTGGGCAACAAGCTGGGGAGTTTCCACCCGTCTTGTTGGAGGGCTCATCATGACCCATTCCGATGATAACGGCCTCGTTCTGCCCCCTAAATTGGCTCCTCACCAGGTTGTGGTTGTTCCGATCTTCAGAAGTGACGAACAGAAAGCTGAAGTACTTGAATATATCCGTCCGGTTATGGATGATTTGAAATCAAAGGGAGTCAGAATAAAACTCGATGATCGCGACAACTACAATCCCGGCTACAAATTTGCTGAACATGAAGCGCAGGGTGTTCCGCTGCGCATTGCCGTTGGGCCCCGGGATGTTGAAAACGGAAACCTCGAACTTGCCCGCCGTGACACTCTTGATAAAAACATCATCTCAAAAGAGGGAATCGGGGAGAAAATAGTTCAGCTTCTGGATGAGATTCAATCCGATCTTTTTGACCGGGCTAAAAAACGGACAAAAGAGAAGACTCGCACAGTCAATTCATATGAAGAGTTTCAGGACGAAATTGAAAAAGGCGGTTTTATTTACGCTCACTGGGATGGTACGCCCGAAACGGAAGAAAAAATTAAACAAGATACCAAAGCGACAATCCGTTGTATCCCCTTGAAACCCAATACTGAAACCGGAATCTGTATGGTAACCGGAAAACCTTCAGAACGCCGGGTACTTTTTGCAAGAGCTTATTAAAAGGGGCACTACCTCATGAGTTTAAAATCTCCTGATAATCGTTTTCTTCGTCTCTGCACAGCAGAACAGAGCCGCCAGCTCGACCACGATACCATTCAAACATTTGGCCTGAACGGTAATCTGTTAATGGAAATTGCCGGTCTTAAAGCTTCAGAATTCATCCGGCAAACTGTGGGTAACAACCGGCATGGAGTGTATGTATGCGGTAAAGGCAATAACGCCGGTGATGCTTTCGTGATTGCCCGATACCTGGCGGACAGCCCCAAACACAGGATTACAATCTGCCTGATTTCGGGAGATCAACAGCTATCAGATGATGCAGAGAAAAATCTTTCCCTGCTAAGAAAATTATCAGATCACTCCTCACATATTACATTTACCGGGAATTTATCTTCAGACTTGCTCCAGGATGCCGATTACATTGTGGATGGCATGATTGGCACCGGACTAAAATCTGAACTTCGTGAGCCGCTTCATTCAGCCGTAAAATCAATAAACAGTTCTGATACGCTAACTTTTTCCCTTGATATTCCAACCGGCCTGAACTGCAATACAGGTCAAATCCTGGGTGAATCCGTTCAAGCGGATCATACAATTACCTTTGGCACCAATAAAATCGGTTTTTATTTAGGTAGTGGTCCTGAACGGTGCGGAAATATACATTTTGCTGAACTTCCCTTTCCGGAGCACCATCGCAATCATTCAGCTGTTTTAATCCATTCCAATATAAAACCGGAACTGCAAACCGGTCCGTTGCCTGCATCACACAAATACGAAAAAGGAACGGTTCACATTATTGCAGGTTCTGAGGGAATGACCGGAGCCGCAATCATGTCGGCTCGTTCTGCCTGGAAAGCCGGTGCAGGTGCCGTAATTCTTTATTGTCCCAAGGGATTGCTTCACATTTATGAACAGACTCTGCCTGAAATCATAAAGGTCCCGCTCGGATCAGAGCATCACATGTTCTTTAAACCTGAACATGTTCCGGCTGTCAAAAATCGTATTTCAGAAAAACCAGGGCCCGTGCTTGCCGGTCCGGGAATTGGAAGATCTGAAGAAACACGTGAATTCATTTTAGAACTGACAAATTCATTCAAGCATCCGCTGATTTTAGATGCAGATGCCCTGGCTGGATGGGATGAGTTAAAAAATTACGACACCTCTGGATGGATACTCACACCTCACATCGGGGAGCTGAAAAATTCGATGAACATTTCGTTTTCATCAGACGAGGAGCGATTGAGTCAGTTAAAAAAACTTTCGAAAGAGAGCAGATGCACCATTCTATCGAAAGGATATCCCCTGATTACAGCCACACCTGATGACGGAGTATTCATTACCGGTTATGATACAAGAATCTTCTCAAGGGCAGGATTTGGAGATGTTTTAGCCGGAACAATTGCGGGCTATCTGGCTATAGAGAATAACACTACAGATGCTATCATAAAGTCGTTGGTTGAGAATTTTGAAATTGCCAACTGCGTTAAAGATCCTGAACCCAGAACAATCTATGGTAGGTAGAACGGTTTCCTTTTTCGCAGCTCATAAATATATCGTCTATGCGCTGTTCACCATTATTACGATCTTCACGCTTTATCTAACTCTGATCCCGCTGAGAAGCGTCCCTGGGATTTCCCTGTTTGAATACAACAAACTTGGCCATTTTCTGATGTTCTTCGGTTGGACATTCATGCTTGGGTTTTCATTTATAATCCGTAACAATAAATTAGCCCCGCTATTCCGAATCTTTCTTGCCGGAATGGTGTTTGGTATATCCATAGAGTTCGCTCAGGAACTCCTGCCTTATGGCAGAACGGCCAGTGTTTGGGATGCCGCAGCGGATGTTGCCGGTAGTTTTGTTGCTGTTCTATTGCTATGGGGCATACAAACCAGGTATCAGTCTTATTTGAAACCAGCTTTAATAAAAAATAATATCAACAACGGTAACACGTTGGAAAGTTAGCATTAAATAATGTATACTTAATGCGAGCAAAAACTTTTACAGGTGAATTATTATGGAAAGGAAAAAACCGGAAGCAGATTTAAGGAAATACTATACTGTTTTTCTTCAACTTGGAATGATACTAACGCTTGCAATTTTTATTGTGGCCGTTAGAATCGACATAACCAGTCTCGCTCCTGACGAGTATGTTCTTGACGAACAGGAGATTGTTGAGATGGAAGAAATTATCCAGACACGTCAAATTGAAACACCCCCACCTCCACCACGTCCTCCGGTTCCTGTAGAGGTTCCCAATGATGAAATTATTGATGATGTGGATATTGACATTTCTGCCGATTGGGATTTGGATGACAGACTTGATATGCCACCTCCACAACAGGAAGAAGAGGAGCCTGAAGAAGATTTCTTCGTAGTTGTTGAAGAGATGCCGGAGCTTATCGGTGGACTTGCTTCCATCCAGGAAAATATTCGCTATCCCGAAATGGCGCGAAGAGCAGGAATTGAAGGCCGAGTATATGTACAGTTTATCGTAAACGAACAAGGGCAAGTTGAGGATCCACAAGTTATTCGCGGAATCGGCGGTGGCGCTGATGAAGAAGCCCTGAGAGCTGTTCGTCAGGCTCAGTTCCGTCCCGGAATGCAGCGTGGACGTCCCGTTCGTGTTCAGTATAGTTTGCCTGTTGTATTCAGACTTCAGAACTAAATCAGCTTATAAACGGCACTATATTTTCAAATTAAAAAAAAGCTTGTCGGCAAAACCGACAAGCTTTTTTTATGCTTATTTATTTTCTGAATGATGGGATAACGTTTCCAGGCTACCGGTTTATACCCTCTTTAAACCTGGCAATCAGATGTTTTAGATTCTGATATTCCACAATCTCTTCAGCCTTTTTGACAGATATCCATTCAACTTTATCAATCCCCTCCGCTTCTTGCGGAGTGTAAGATAACTGATCATCGGTTAGTCTCATCACGAACCAATAGGTAACTTTGTCGAAATGTGTGCCGTTTTGTTCATAGCTGTGCTCCGTAGTTCCGAGATTAGCTTCTATTACAGGATTCTTTTTTAACCCCACCTCCTCCCGAACTTCCCTGGCCGCACACTCCGCTATCGATTCATCCGGTTCAAGTTTACCTTTTGGCAGATCCCAGACTCCATTTCTATGGATAAGTAATATCTGAACAGCATACGGTTCTTTCCGAAACAGAATTCCACCCGCAGCCGTTATCTTTTCTGCTTTCGAATCACGCTTCGTCATCAGAAGAAGTTTGCTCTTTCTTTTTCTCTTCAGCGAAGCCAAGACGGAGTTTATTAAGGGTTTCTGTTACATAACCGCTGATTTCTTTCGGTAAATTCCCTTTGGTATATTTTTCAAGCATCACAATGGTATCAATTGCATACTTCGCTGATTTTAAATCCCGGGCCTTTTTACCGGTTTGTGGATTTTCCGTTTTACCGAGCCCCATCATTGCGATCTGCTCATGCTGTTGTATCAGCATCACAAAAAGTAATTGTTGCTGCTGGTCTTCGTTTAGTTTTTCGCCATTTTGATCTGTTTTATCAGACATAGTAACAGGTTTTTCTTCAGTTAATGCCAATTTACAATACGTGGATGAAGTAAAGGTTTTGTATACTTAACCATCATTTAAAAATACAAAATATCATATTCAAACATGGCAACGATTCAACCTTTTAAAGGATGGCTCCCAAAACCCAAAAAGGTAGGCCAGGTTGCATGCCCGCCTTACGACGTTATCAGTACCAAAGAGGCTGCAGCACTTGCTAAAGATAAACCCAACAGCTTTTTACATGTAATCCGGCCTGAAATTGACCTGCCGGAGGGAACTCCTTACCACGACGATGCTGTTTACCAAAAAGGTGCAGCGAACCTGAAGCAACTATTAAATTCCGAATTATATACCCAGGACGAAAAACCGTCAATATATATTTATCAGCTTCAGGATGATACCCACACCCAAACGGGTGTTTTTACATGTGCTTCTGTGCAGGATTACGACAATGATGTGATTCTGAAGCACGAACTGACACGTCCCGATAAAGAGAACGACCGTACCAAACATATTCAGATGCAGCAGGCTCATGCCGAACCTGTAATGCTCACCTATAAAGATTCAGAGGATGTGGCGTTCCAGGTTGAAAAAACAGTTGCAACCTCCCCTCCTTTTATCGAGCATACCGATGACCGCGGCGTGATTCACAGAATCTGGAAAGAGTTTACTACCGTTGATTTTGTAAAAGCTTTTTCCAAAGTCGATCACTTTTATATTGCAGACGGACATCACAGGTGTAAAAGTGCCTCCCGTGTGTCGCAAAATCTTCGTGAAAGAGATCAGTCATTCCCGGGAGAAGCGGAATACGATTATTTCCCGGTGGTTCTCTTCCCAATGAGCCAGATGAAAATTCTGCCTTATAACCGTGTTATTATTCACGCACTGAAAAATCAGGCTGAACATCTTTTTGATAAGTTTGATGCCGTGAAGACCAAAAAGAAATCACCAGATAAAAAAGGGAACGTCTCTGTCTATTTTGATGGCGATTGGTGGACATTTACACTGCCTGAATCAGATGAAAATGATACCGTCTCCAATCTTGATGCTGCCCTGCTGCAACGATATATACTCGGACCTGTTTTTGATATTCACAATCCCCGGACAAATAATAATATTGAGTTTGTTGGTGGAATCAGGGGCACTGAAGAGCTTGAACGACTCGTGGATAGTAAAGAAGCTGACCTGGCTATTAGCATGTATCCCACCAGCATTGAGGAACTTGTTGATGTTTCCGACGCAGGTGAACTGATGCCTCCTAAATCCACTTGGTTTGAGCCCAAACTTCAATCCGGAATCATCATTCACACGTTCTGATCAGCTATGAATAGAGTACACAACTTCAGTGCCGGGCCTGCAGCACTTCCACTCCCTGTCCTTCAGAAAGCACAGGAAGAGCTAACTGATTACAGAGGTACCGGGAGGTCCATTATGGAGATGAGCCATCGGGGGGCGGAGTATACCGAGATTCACAACAGTGCTGTTGAAAAATTAAAGCGTATTATTGGAGCCGACGATCAATGGCACGTCCTTTTTTTGCAGGGCGGTGCAAGTTCTCAGTTTATGATGGTGCCGCATAATTTCCTCAATACTGATAGAACTGCGGATTACATTGACACAGGAACCTGGTCTTCCAAAGCGATTAAAGAAGCAAAACTCTTTGGCAATGTTCATGTTCCATACTCCGGAAAAGGGAACGGCTATGCACACATTCCAACAGATAATGAACTTCAACTTTCACCGGAGGCGGCTTACCTGCATTTTACGAGTAACAATACGATTTATGGAACTCAGTTCTCCCGTGAACCTGAATCCAATGCTCCTTTGGTTTGTGATGCATCATCAGATTTTCTTTCCCGCCCGGTAGATTTGAACAGGTACGGCCTGATTTACGCCGGGGCACAGAAAAATCTCGGGCCTTCAGGCGTAACCGTAGTGATGATTCATAAATCATTCGCCGAAAAACAGCGTAGTGAACCCATCCCCACTATACTTGATTATAAGACTCATATCCCAAAAATATTCAATACACCACCTGTTTTCACGGTTTATCTTGTGAATTACGTGCTTGACTGGATTGAAGAGAAAGGGGGTATCAGCTATTTTGATAAACACAATACGGAAAAAGCAGATCTTCTTTACAGTGAAATCGACCGGGATGATTTTTATCACGGGACAGCTGATAAACATTCTCGATCAAAAATGAATGTCACCTTCCGGCTCAGCAATAACGATCTTGAAGTACAATTTCTGAAAGAAGCATCAAAACAGAATCTCGTTGCACTGAAGGGGCACCGAAGCGTTGGCGGCATTCGTGCAAGCATCTATAACGCCTGCGAGATTGAGAGCGTCAGTGCGCTTGTTTCGTTTATGAAAGATTTCCGGCGAAATAACGGGTAAAAGTGGTCATCGTACAAAGGGGAATGATCCCTCCGGACAGATCAGATTAGTCCCAGGATGGTAAGGATGTGATCGAGCCCGTTGGGCACAAAAATCAACATGTAAACGATTCCCCAAACCGCCCCGGCAATATGCGCCTGGTGATTAACATTCCCTCTCCCTTTTTTGCTTTCGTAAATACTATAAGCTAAAAATACGAGTCCAAATACCCAGGCTGGAATTGGAATCGGCAACAGAATAAAATAGATGCTCTCCGTTGGAAACAGAAAGATAAATCCAAACAGCACACTCTCTACGCCGCCCGAGGCTCCTACGGTTGCGTAGGTTGGATCATCCCGGTGATAGACCATAGAGGGCAGTGAGGAGACAAGGAGTCCCGTAATATACAGTGCAAGGTAATGCGCTACACCAAGATTCTGCTCCAGAACTATACCGAAAAAGAATAGCACAAACATGTTCACCAACAGATGGGTAAAGCTTGCGTGCAGAAAGCCGGCCGTAAGCAGTTCATACCAGGTACCCTCTCGGATTACCCGGCTCGGAATCAGCATTCCATCATTCAGAATTTTTCTGTTGAGATAGAGAGCGGACAGCGATACTGCTGAGGTAACTGCAATTAGTGCTAACGTGATCGTCATATCTGTTCTGTTTTTTAAAGAAGCACCCAAGATAGTGAAAGTGAATTTCTAATACGACTCTCTATTGTTTTATATGCCATTTTCTGGATATATTTAAGGCTGTGTAGAAATACTCTGCCTGCCGAAGTAGCTCAGGGGTAGAGCAACGCTCTCGTAAAGCGTAGGTCGTCGGTTCAATTCCGATCTTCGGCTCACCAATCAAATAGTTACGTATATATGCAGAGACCAGCTTTTTACTTTAGAGATTATCCTTCACGGTCTCGAATCTTTTTTTATTCATCCATTTTTCTTTTCCTTCTCATTTTGCAAGCTTGTGGTATTGTTCGCACAACCGAACGTCAGCCTTCACCTCGCTCTGCAGAAGATGTAGATGCCGGTATGATGTTACAGTCAGGAGTTGCAAGCTGGTACGGATCTAAATTCCACGGCCGGGCAACGGCTAATGGTGAGACGTACAACATGAACGATTTCACAGCCGCACACCGAACCCTCCCTTTCAATACAGTAGTAAAAGTAGAAAATCTGGATAACGGAAGTTCCGTTGTGGTCCGAATTAACGATCGCGGACCTTACGTGGATAACCGCGTAATTGACCTCTCAAGGCGGGCCGCCCGCGAGATTGATATGGAGAATGCGGGTACTGCTAATGTTGAAATATACCTGGTTGAGGAGGGAGACCGGCCAATCGGAGATCGCAGGGTGACGAATATCGAAACATATACCGTTCAGCTTGCATCGTTCAACACTGAACGGGAAGCAAATGCGTATTCACAAAGGATCAGCGGTTCAAGAGCAGAACGGGTTACCTTCGGAAATGCCGTTGCTTATAGAGTCTATTACGGCACATTTTCATCCATATCTGACGCAAGAGACGCCCAAAGAAGACTGGCACGCCAGGGACACGAAGGCTTCGTGAAGCAAGCAGAAAACTAATCATTCGTCAAAGTACCGGTAAAAAATCTCATCTTTTTCCAATCTGACGGATTGAAACCGAACCGATTACGGTTATCAAGCCAACCAAAGATTCTACTGTATGAAAAAGAATATTATTGTTATCGGAAGCGGATTTGGCGGACTGGCTACCGCTTCAAGACTACTTTCCAAAGGTCACAACGTAACTCTCTACGAAAAACGTGATAAGCCGGGCGGACGTGCTTACGTCTATGAAATGGATGGATTTAAATTTGATGGCGGTCCAACCGTAATTACCGCTCCATTTATGTTCGATGATATTTTCGCAGAAGCCGGAAAGAAGCGAGAGGATTATATCACGTTTGTTCCCTGTGATCCTTTTTACCGGATATTTGATCACCATGGAAAAAGTTTTGATTACAATAACGATCACGAGTTTACTCTGAACGAGATTCGGAAAAGGAGCCCGGAAGACGCAATTGGTTACGAGAAATTCCTGGGTACCACCAAAGCAATTTTTCAGAAAGGTTTTGTAGAACTTGCAGATACCCCGTTCCTGAAATTTACGGATATGCTTAAAGTGGCACCGGACCTCATCAGGCTGCAGTCATACAAATCGGTCTATAAATACGTCTCTCAGTATATTGAAGATGAATTTCTGAGGCGCTGTTTCTCTTTTCATCCGCTGCTGGTGGGCGGAAATCCATTTGACACCACTTCCATTTATGCGATGATTCACTATCTCGAAAGAGAGTGGGGTGTACACTATGCCATGGGCGGAACAGGTGCTATCGTAGATGCAATGGTGAACCTGATTGAAGAACAAGGGGGAAAAATTCATCTCAATTCAGAAATTGATGAAATCCTGGTTGAAAACGGTAAAGCCGCCGGTATCAGGTTAAAAGATGGTGAAAATGTAAAAGCGGATGTGGTTGTATCTAATGCAGATGTGGCATTTACGTACAAAAACCTGATCGATAAAAAACACCGAAAGAAATATACCGATCGAAAAATAGAACGTACAAAATACAGTATGTCGCTATTTGTGATCTACTTTGGAACCAAGAAACGATACACCGATTCAGGACTGGCTCATCACAACATTATCCTTGGGGAACGCTACAAAGGATTGTTAAGTGATATCTTCCACAAGAAACATCTGTCAGATGATTTTTCTCTCTATCTCCACATGCCTACGATTACCGATCCGTCGATGGCGCCGGAAGGACATGAAGGTTTCTACGTCCTTTCCCCGGTTCCGCACCTCGATAGCGGGACCGATTGGAACGAGATGGCTCCAAAATACCGGGATGCCATAATGCAGTTTCTGGAAGAGAACTACCTGCCGGACCTGCAAGAGAATATCGTTGCGGAACACTACATCGATCCGCTTCACTTCCAGGATACGTTGAACAGCTACAAAGGTTCTGCATTTTCGGTTGAGCCACTGCTTACTCAATCTGCGTGGTTTCGTCCGCATAACCGCAGCGAAGATGTTGAAGATCTCTATTTCGTAGGAGCTGGAACACATCCCGGGGCAGGTCTTCCGGGTGTGCTCTCTTCAGCTAAAATTGCAGAAAATTTGATTGGGGACGCATAATCTTATTCAATCATGAATAAATTTTCAGGACTCTTTAACAAGTAACTGACACTGCAGCTCTATTTTTCAAAATTATATGTATGGAGAAGTATAAATGGGCACCCAGTTGATAATTCTGGAAAATTCCTCTGTATAGCTGCAATAAAAATCGAAAATGAAAAAAGCCGGATCTAACTGAATAGAATCCGGCTTTGTAATGCTTTAAAATTTCGTTCAGAATCTTACTTCTGAAGTGATTCCTGAAGTTTATCCCAATCAGCGAGAAAGCGTTCCAGGCCGCTGTCTGTCAATGGATGCTTCAGTAACTGCTCAATCACGTTCAGCGGCATGGTTGCAACGTCAGCACCCATACGTGCAGACTCAAGGAAGTGCATCGGGTGACGAATACTCGCTGCAAGTATTTCAGTCTCGATCGCGTAATTATCGAAAATCAACCGAATGTCAGCGATAAGCTGCATTCCGTCAGTTGAGATGTCGTCGAGACGACCAATAAAAGGCGAGATGTATGTTGCTCCTGCTTTGGCAGCAATCAGCGCCTGTGAAGCAGAAAAACAAAGTGTGCAGTTTGTTTTGATTCCCTCATCTGAAAATGTTTTAATTGCTTTGATACCATCTTTGATCAATGGCACTTTCACAACCACGTTGTCGGCAATATCAGCAATCCTTCTTCCCTCTTCTACAATTTCGCTGTATTCCGTTGAAATCACTTCTGCTGAAACATCTCCTTCTACAATGTTACAGATTTTAGCAATGTGCCCTTCAAAATCCTCAACTCCAATTTTCATGCAGAGGCTTGGATTTGTCGTCACACCATCCAACACGCCAAGATCATTGGCTTCCTCGATTTCATTAAGGTCGGCTGTGTCTATAAAAAATTTCATTATGTACGTTTATTTCGTTAGCGTTCGTTATGAAAATACAAGATTTTATCGGCAATTTGATATCTTTTTTTTTCAGTAGAGTGCTGTTTTAGTATTTTAGATGTAAACCATAAAATATTTGAAGATTGAGTTATGAAAAAATCAGGAAAAGGATTTTTAATCGGACTATTAACAGGTATAACGGCCGGATCAGTTTTTGCACTACTGTATGCACCCGATACAGGGAAAAACACACGCGGCAGAATTTCTTATCGTTTGAATTTCTACATCGACGAATTGAAATCGCTGATTGAGCAGCTGAAAGATGAACAGGAGAAAATTAAGTCGCAGGCAAAACAAGACAGCGACAAAGTAATTGAAGATGCAAAAATGAGAGCCGACGGTTTAATCAAAGAAGCAGAATCCCTTCTTGATAACATTGAAAAATCCGGTAAATAAAAGTTGCCTAATCAGATTAAACAAAAAAAAGCCCTGAAACTGAGTTCCAGGGCTTTTTTGTTTCAAGTTGGTTTTCCAACTACTCAGCGGATGATTTAGTTTCTGAATCGTCGGCGCCAAGTGTTTCAAACACTTTTTCGACCTCCTCATCACTCTCATCGTATTCGGCTTTTGAACCAACGATAAGCTCATCGTACTTAAGCAGACCTGTACCGGCAGGTACTTTGTGGCCAACTACTACATTCTCTTTCAAGCCTCTCAGAAGATCTTTCTTCGCTTCAATAGATGCCTGTGTAAGAACTTTAGTAGTTTCCTGGAATGATGCCGCAGACAACCAGCTCTCGGTAGAGAGTGCCGCCCGGGTAATTCCAAGAAGAATTGGCTTCGAAATAGCCGGTTCTGCTTCACGTGTTTGAAGTTCATCTTTTCCGGCAGTAATCAGTTCGTTGTTAATTTCACGAACTTTACGGCGATCAAGAATTGCTCCAAGTTTCAGATCACTTCCACCTACGTCAGTTACAACAAATTTTCCGATCAAATCATCATTTTTGTTGTTGAGTTCAAAGCGGTCGACTTTATCCCCTTCGAGATACATTGTATCACCGGGATCTGTCACTTCAACTTTCTGCATCATGGTGCGCACAATAACTTCAATGTGCTTGTCATTAATTTTCACACCCTGCAGGCGGTAAACTTCCTGTATTTCATTAACCAGGTATGACTGAACCGCATAGGGTCCGAGAATATTCAGGATTTCCTGGGCTGGAATTGTCCCGTCTGAGAGAGCCTGACCAGCTTTAACGAAATCGTTTTCCTGAACAAGGATGTGTTTTGAAAGAGAAATAAGATACGTTTTTTCATCTGTACCATCTTTACTCTCAACAATCACCTCTTGTGATCCTCGTTTACGGCCACCCATACGAACAATTCCGTCAATTTCAGAAACTGCTGCAGGATCGCTTGGTGAACGGGCCTCAAAGAGTTCCGTTACACGCGGCAGACCCGCTGTAATATCTTTCGATTTAGAAGCAGCACGCGGGATTTTCGCCAGAATTTGTCCGGCCTGAACCTTCTCGCCGTCTTCCACAGTGATGTGTGTTTCAACAGGCAGTGTGCTTTCACGGATTTTATCATCTACACCCTTAACAACAAGAGTTGGAACGAGTGAACGATCCCGTGAATCGATAATAACTTTTTCGCGGTGACCTGTCTGGGAATCGGTATCCGCAGTATAGGTTACTTCTTCGATGATATCTTTGTACTCAATTTTACCATCAATTTCACTGAAAATCAGCGCATTATATGGATCCCACTTACAAAGAGGCATTCCTTTCAGAACTTTATCGCCTTCTTCTATAAGCATTTCAGCACCGTAAGGTACATTATAGGTATTCAGAATTTTCCCATCCTCACCTATAATTTTCATCTCACCAGCGCGACTTAAAACCACATTATGGACCTCTTCACCGTCATCGTATTCAACAACGCGCACATTTTCAAACTCGATTTTTCCATCAAATTTGGCCTTGTGTTGTGAATCTGCTTCAAGACGTGAAGCTGTACCACCCACGTGGAATGTTCGGAGTGTCAGCTGAGTACCCGGTTCACCGATAGACTGTGCTGCAATCACACCCACTGCTTCACCGACCTGAACGAGTCCTGTTTTCGACATGTCACGTCCGTAACATTTCGCACAAACACCACGCTCGGTTTCACAAGTTAGTACTGAACGAATTTCTACCTCTTCGATAGAAGTTTCAGCAATTTTCTTAGCTACTGTGTCGGTAATCAGTTCATTCGATTCACAGATTGTCTCGTCAGAAATCGGATCGATGATTTCGTGCATTGAAACACGACCAATGATTCGATCTTCGAGACTCTCAATAACATCCTCATTATCTTTAAGAGCCTGCATTTTAATACCACGAAGGGTACCACAGTCTCTTTCATTTATGATAATATCCTGAGATACATCCACCAGACGACGGGTAAGATAACCGGCATCGGCAGTTTTAAGAGCCGTATCGGCAAGACCTTTTCGGGCACCGTGAGTAGAGATAAAGTATTCCAGAACGGTAAGTCCCTCTCTGAATGATGAGAGAATCGGGTTCTCAATAACTTCATTCCCCTGCTGCATGGAACTTTTTTGTGGCTTGGCCATCAATCCACGCATACCGCCAAGCTGGCGGATCTGCTCTTTGGATCCACGGGCACCAGAATCTGCCATCATGTATACAGCATTAAATCCGTCTTTATCTTCTGTTAAACTTTTGAACAGAGTTTCAGAAACACGGTTTGTTGTGCTGGTCCACTTATCAATTACCTGATTGTAACGCTCATTGTCGGTAATGAAACCCATCTCGTAACGATCCTGGATCTCAGACACTTCGTTTTGAGCGGCTTCAATCAGCTTACGCTTCTCATCCGGGATAATAATATCCTCAAGGCTGAAAGACAGGCCTCCGGTAGTTGCACGTTCAAAACCAACTTCTTTCATCTTATCGAGGAAATAAGCGGTTTCTACAGGTCCTACAGTGTTATAAATATTGTCAATCAGGATTCTGAGCTCTTTTTTACCCAGTGTTCTGTTTACAAATTCTACACCTTCAGGTACGATCCTGTTAAAAAGTACTCGTCCCGTCGTTGTTTTAATTATTTCCGGGGCAAATGTGCCATCCTCCTGTTTAACAGGAACTCTTACATTAACCTTTGCATGTGTATCAATCTTGTTTTGATCGAATGCAATCACTACTTCATCGGGTGAAGTAAATGTTTTTCCTTCGCCTCGTTTCCCGTTCCCCATTTTCGTGAGGTAGTAAATTCCAAGAATCATATCCTGGGAAGGTACCGCAACCGGCCCGCCACTGGCAGGACTCAAAATGTTGTGTGAACCCAGCATCAGAATAGACGCTTCCATTACCGCATCATGACTCAGCGGGAGGTGAACAGCCATCTGGTCACCATCAAAGTCAGCATTAAATGCTGTACAAGAAAGCGGATGCAGACGGATTGCCTTATCTTCAATCAGTACCGGCTGATACGCCTGAATACCGAGCCTGTGAAGCGTTGGAGCACGGTTAAGCAGAACAGGGTGACCATCGATCACACGTTCCAGAACTTCCCATACAACCTGATCACGCCGATCTACTACTTTTTTAGCGCTTTTCACCGTTTTCACGTATCCGCGCTCAATCAACCGACGGATTACAAACGGTTTGTAGAGTTCAATCGCCATCTCCTTAGGAAGACCGCACTCATGCATTTTCAGATCCGGGCCAACCACAATTACGGAACGGCCGGAATAATCTACTCGCTTACCGAGCAGGTTCTGACGGAAACGGCCGCTCTTACCTTTCAGCATATCACTGAGGGATTTCAGAGGACGGTTGTTGTTACGTACGGCGTTGGATTTTCTGGAGTTATCATAGAGTGAATCTACAGCTTCCTGAAGCATTCGTTTCTCATTTCTGAGGATCACATCAGGAGCTTTAATATCAATCAGCCGTTTCAAACGATTATTTCGGATAATCACCCGGCGATAGAGATCATTCAGGTCGGACGTTGCAAAACGGCCACCTTCCAGCGGTACAAGCGGACGTAATTCAGGCGGAATCACCGGAATTACACTTTGAACCATCCATTCCGGACGGTTTTCTGTATGCTGATTTGCAGCACGAAATGATTCAATAACCTGGAGGCGCTTCAGTTTTTTCTTTTTGCGCATCTGGGAGGTCTCATGCTTCACTTCATATCGAAGCTGATAGGCAAGGCTGTCCAGATCCTGGGTTTTCAGCAATCCTTCAACTGCTTCGGCCCCATCTTTTACCACAAATTTATCTTCATCATCTTCATCCAGTTCATGATGATCTTCGGGGAGTTGATCGAGGATGTCGAATTTCTCCTCTTCAGAAATCAGGTCTCCTTTTTTATACCCAAGATCTCTTGCGAGGCCCGGATTGAGAACTACAAAAGTTTCGTAGTAAACAATTCTGTCCAGGTTTTTGGATGAATATCCAAGCAGATATGCAATCTTACTTGGCAGTGATTTGAAATACCAGATATGAACGATGGGCACTGTTAAAGTAATATGCCCCATGCGTTCACGGCGTACAGCCTTGCGGGTTACTTCAACTCCGCAGCGGTCACAAATAATACCTTTGTAGCGAATTCGCTTGTACTTTCCACAGTGACACTCATAATCTTTTACCGGACCGAAGATCTTTTCACAGAAAAGACCGTCCATTTCCGGTTTGAATGTTCTGTAATTTATCGTTTCGGGAGTAAGAACTTCTCCGTGAGACCTTGAAAGTATCGTTTCGGCGGAAGCCAAAGATATTCCAATGTTAGAGAAGTCTTTAGTAACAGTTAATGTTTTTGTTGACGGCAAAGGTAAACCTCCGTTTAGATTTATTTAACAGAACAAAATTTAGTCGATGTGAATTTCGAGTCCGAGACCCATTAATTCACGAAGCAGCACTTTAAACGATTCTGGAATGTCGCCTTCGGGCAGGTTTTCACCTTTCACGATAGCTTCATACACTTTCGAACGTCCTTTTACATCATCACTCTTTACGGTAAGCATCTCTTTAAGGATGTTTGATGCTCCGTAAGCGTAAAGTGCCCATACCTCCATTTCTCCGAGGCGCTGGCCACCAAACTGTGCTTTACCGCCAAGGGGCTGCTGTGTAATCAGCGAGTATGGCCCGATAGAGCGTGCGTGCATTTTATCTTCAATCAGGTGATTCAGTTTCAGCATGTACATCACACCCACAGTTGTTTGCTGATCAAGTGCATAACCGGAACGGCCATCATAAAGCTGTACCCGGCCGTCTTCAGGCAGTCCTGCTTTCTTAAGTTCATCTTGAACCTGATCGTATGACGCTCCGTCGAAAATTGGGGATGCATATTTCACACCCAGTTTTAGACCGGCCCAACCCAGAATCGTTTCGTAGATCTGGCCAAGGTTCATACGTGAGGGTACACCAAGCGGGTTAAGTACAATATCAACCGGTGTGCCATCCTTAGTAAACGGCATATCTTCCTGTGGAACTACTTTGGCAATCACACCTTTATTTCCGTGACGCCCGGCCATCTTATCACCCACCTGGAGTTTCCGTTTTTTAGCAACGTAAACTTTTGCTTTCTGAATGATACCCGGTGGCAATTCATCTCCAACCTGGATTTGATATTTTCGGCGCTTGGCATCGGTATCCACCTCTCGGCGCAGGTCACGATAGTTTTTGAACAACAGTTTTACATGCTCAACGAGTTCACCATCGGTTGCCCAGTCAATATTTTCATTGATGTGCACCGGATCCAACTCTTCAAAAACCGATTTTTTATACTTCTCGCCTTTTGGTATCAGCTCAACTCCGCTGTAGTTGTACACGCCAGGGGATGTTTTGTCCCTCAGCAGGCTATACATCTTATCAGCCCACTTAGAATTCAGGTCTGAAAGTTTTTGAGCGTGACGTTCATTTTCGGCTTCAACAAGCTGTTTCTCTTCTTTACGGGAGATTTGCTCATCGCGCTTACGGCTGAACAGTTTTGTATCGATGACCACACCTTTTACACCGGGTGGTGTTTTAAGTGATGCATCTTTTACGTCGCCTGCTTTATCGCCAAAAATAGCACGTAACAATTTTTCTTCAGGGGTTGGGTCCGTTTCACCCTTCGGTGTAATTTTTCCAACCAGAATATCCCCGTGCTGTACTTTTGCACCTACACGGATAATTCCCTGCTCATTCAGGTTACGTGTCGCTTCTTCACTTACATTTGGAATTTCGCGGGTAAGCTCTTCCTCGCCACGTTTTGTATCCCGAACCTGCTGTTCGAATTCGGTGATGTGGATAGAGGTGTAGATATCATCCTGAACAATTCGTTCACTGATTACAATCGCATCCTCAAAGTTATACCCTCTCCACGGCATAAATGCTACAAGGAGATTACGTCCGAGGGCAAGTTCACCTTTCTGTGTTGCGCATCCGTCGGCAATCGCATCACCTTCTTTCACTTTATCGCCAACATCAACAATCGGACGCTGGTTTACCGTGGTATCCTGGTTACTGCGCTCAAACTTTTTCAGTCTGTATGATTTAATACCGCCATCGAAGTAGCAATTCTCTTCCAGTTCTGAACGGGTGTATTTGATGCGAATTTCATCTCCACTCACATACACCACTTCGCCATCACCTTCTGCACTGATAATAGCACGGGAGTCTTTTGCAGCACGCTGCTCGAGACCGGTTCCTACAATCGGGGAATCGGGTCGTAATAAGGGTACAGCCTGTCGCTGCATGTTTGAGCCCATGAGTGCACGGTTGGCATCATCATGCTCGATAAATGGAATCAGTGCTGCTGCCAAAGATGTAATCTGGTTTGCAGAAACGTCCATGTATTCCACTTCATCGGGTGTTGCAAGGCCAACATTACTTTCTCTGAATCGAGAGAATATAGAGTCATTCTCAAAATTTCCACTGTCAGTAAGCGGAGCATTTGCCTGCGCGATAACAGTTTCGTCTTCCTGCTCGGCCGCAAGATATTCAACTTCATCCGTTACGGTTCCTTCCTTCACTTTTCTGTACGGGGTTTCGATAAACCCGAAATCGTTTACTTTTGCGTGAATACAGAGTGAAGTAATCAGACCGATATTTGGACCTTCAGGTGTTTCAATCGGGCAAAGGCGGCCATAGTGAGTATAATGAACGTCACGAACTTCAAATCCGGCTCGTTCACGCGTCAATCCACCGGGTCCAAGAGCTGACATCCTGCGTTTGTGTGTAATCTCAGCTATTGGATTGGTTTGATCCATAAACTGCGATAGCTGATTTGTACCAAAAAAGCTGTTAATTACACTTGATATGGTACGGGCATTCACAAGATCCTGCGGTGTGAGCTGCTCAGCATCGCGGGAGTTCATTCTTTCGCGGATTGTACGTGCCATACGTGCAAGTCCAACGGCAAACTGTTGTCCCAGCTGTTCACCTACTGTTCGAACACGCCTGTTACTCAGGTGATCAATATCATCAACCTGGGACTTCATCTCTTTAAGACGGATCACCTCTTTCACAATCGCAACCACATCTTCGTTGGTCAGATAATGAATATCGGGATCTACGTCTACTTTTAATCGCTTATTCAGCCTGTATCGGCCAACTTCGCCAAGGTCGTATTTCTTATCACTGAAAAACAGTCGCTCAAGTACCTGTCGTGCCGTTTCAGGATCCGGCATTTCACCGGTACGAATTTGTTGATAAATTTCAGAAAGTGCGGAAACATCATCGTGTGATGAATCTTTTCTGAGCGTATTCATCACCACAGACCGGTCTGATTCCTCAGTACCGAGTTTTTGAATCTGTGTCTTTTTGAGACCGGCTTCTTTGAAGACTCCATAATCATCTTCTTCAATCTCATGATCTCGTTCAAGCAGAATTTTTCTGCTTGTGGCTTCTGTAACTTCACCTGTTTCATCGTCCACAACCTCTTCTGTCACATCCACTGCAACATCTACAGCAAGGCGCTGACCGACAACCTTGTCGTTAAAGGTTTTTTTGTTGCTTACTTCTACTTCTTCAGAAAGGCCGAAGAGATTCAGGATATCCATATCCGATGAAAAACCGAGAGCTCTAAGCAACGTCGTTGCCGGAATCTTTTTCTTCCGGTCAATGTATGCCCAGAGAACATCACGAATATCATTGGTGAATTCAATCCATGATCCTTTAAAAGGAATAACACGTGCAGAATAGAGTTGCGTACCGTTCGGGTGAACAGACTGACCGAAAAAGACACCGGGCGATCTGTGCAACTGACTTACAATCACACGTTCTGCACCGTTTACAATAAAGGTACCCCTGTTTGTCATCCAGGGAAGATCACCAAGGAAAACTTCCTGTTCGATGGTCTCGGCGGCTTCATCTGAGTCGTCCAGAGAGGAGAGTCGTAACTTTGCCTTTAGTGGAATGGCGTACGTCAGACCGCGTTCCTGGCACTCTTTCATATTGTATTTCGGGGTATCGACCGAATAATAAACGAACTCCAGAATATGTGTTTCCCGGCTATCGCTGATGGGGAAATTTTCGTTAAATATTCGTTGGAGGCCTTGATCTGCTCTATCCGAAGGGGCGATATCCAGCTGTGCAAAATAGTTAAATGATTCGAGCTGTATATCTAAAAAATCGGGATAGTCTATTACGTGTTTAATTCGGCCAAATGAAAGTCGGTCGGTAAATGGGATTTTCTCCATAGTAGTACTCAAAAGGAAGCCTCTCCTTTAGGTTAAAAGTAAGATGTGAAACGACTGTAGTTGCACGTTTAGACGTAAAAAAATACAGGTGTTGTAGACGCCAAAAGCCAACAACCGTTATTAACGGTGTTGGCTCTGACAAATTGCGTAGATTCCGGCTTACTTCAGTTCTACTTCAGCACCGGCGTCTTCAAGTTTGCTCTTCAGCTCTTCTGCTTCATCTTTAGAAACAGCTTCTTTAATGGTGTTAGGTGCACCGTCTACCAGCTCTTTTGCTTCTTTCAAGCCAAGACCGGTAATTCCGCGTACTTCTTTAATAACAGCAATTTTCTTAGCACCGGCAGATTTGAGCACAACATCAAATTCAGTTTGCTCTTCAGCGGAATCTTCTCCACCTCCGGCAGGTCCTGCTACTGCAACAGCAGCTGCAGCTGGTTTGATATCATACTCTTCTTCGAGTACTTTAGCCAGTTCGTTGGCTTCTTTTACTGTTAAATTAACAAGTTGTTCTGCGATTTCTTTAACGTCAGCCATTGTTAGATTTCTCCGTTCGTCGTTTAATAATTAAAAAAGTTGAAATAATATATTGGTTATTCTTCGCCTTTCTCAGCGATAGTCTTCACAGCACCGGCAACAGTTTCTCCCTGTGCCTGCAGAGCGCTAACAACATTTGATACGGGTGCGAGTAACAGGCCAACAATATCGCCAATTACCTCACTCTTAGACTTCATGGCAGCCAGTGTGTCCAGCTGTTTTTCGCCATAGAAATCACCGTCGATCAAAGCAGCCTTAAATTCAGGCTTATTATGATCCTTGATATATTGTTTGAGCGCTTTTGCGGGAGCTGCGAACTCCTCCTCTACAAATGCAAATCCATTCTGTTCATTTAAAAATGGGTAGAGTTCATCATAACCGCCAATTGCTTCCATAGCCCGTTTTATCATCGTGTTTTTATACACTTTGTAACGGACATTACCTTTGCGAAACTCTGTTCGCAAATCGGCCATATCTCCAACTGACATACCTTTGTAGTTGGTTATATAGAGGCCGTCTGAACCCTTGAGTTCTTCGGTAATTTCTTCCACAATTGCCTTCTTATCTGATAATGTAGGCATGTTGTATCCTCTTAGTTTCTAAATTGAAGTAATGGATGATCGGCTGATCTGGATGCCCGGGCCCATTGTAGTGCTAATAAATGCACTTTTAATGTAGTGCCCTTTTGCTGATGCAGGCCTCATCTTCAAAATTGTTTGAAGAAATGAAATTGCGTTTTCACGCAGCTCACTTGCATCAAATTCAACTTTTCCAATAGAGGTGTGCAAAATGCCCGCTTTATCAACCCGGAAGTCAATCTTACCGGATTTGAACTCCTTTACAGCAGCAGCAATATCCATGGTAACCGTACCGCTTTTAGGGTTAGGCATGAGTCCCCGTGGTCCGAGGTGCCTCCCAAGCTTTCCGATTTTACCCATTACGTCCGGTGTGGCGATAATCACGTCGATATCGGCCCAACCATCCTCAATTTTTTCAATATATTCGTCCAGACCAACAAAATCGGCTCCGGCTTCTTCTGCTTCAGCTTCTTTGGCTTCATTTACAAGAGCCAGTACACGTACAGATTTACCTGTACCATGCGGAAGAGAAACAGTGCCGCGAACCATTTGATCAGCATGACGTGGATCAACACCAAGCCGCAGATCTAAATCTACAGACTCATTGAAGTTAGCTTTACCTGTTTTTTTCACCAGGTCGCAAGCTTCTTCGATGGTATACTCCATGTCAGCGTCAATCAATTCTGCCGCCTGACGATATTTCTTACCTCGCTTTGCCATTTTCTTTAAATCCTCTTATTTATCTCGGATTACACGCAATCCCATACTTCGCGCAGTTCCAGCGATCATTTCTGCTGCCTGATCAGTATCGAAGGCATTTAAGTCCTCCATTTTCTGATCGGCAATATCCCTGCACTGCGTCCAGGTTACTTTTCCAACTTTTTTACGATTGGGTTCTCCTGAGCCGGATTTAATTTTGGCGGCTTCTTTCAACAGTACTGCTGCGGGAGGCGTTTTCGTCTTAAACGTAAACGACTTATCCGCAAATACCGTGATTTCAACCGGAATAATTGTACCAGCTTTGTCCTGGGTTTTTGCGTTAAATGCTTTACAAAACTCCATAATGTTGATACCCGCCTGGCCTAAAGCTGGACCGACCGGAGGAGCAGGGTTTGCCTGTCCACCAACAATTTGAAGTTTTAGCACTTTATCTACTTTTTTTGCCATATAGAATCAATTAGTGATTCATTCTTCTGTTTGCTGCGTAATAGCTCACGTTAAAAAAGATCTTAAGCTGTTGATTCAACCTGATTCAGGTTTACCTCAACCGGGGTTTTTCTGCCAAAAATACTTACCAATACCCTGAGTTTCAGTTTATCTGCAAGTACTTCCTGTACGGTTCCGTCAAATTCTTTAAACGGACCATCAATAACTTTAACAATATCACCCTCTTTGTACGGTATGTCTACAACACCACCGCTTTCAACAAGTTCCTGGTTGTCCAGAACCCGTCCCAATATTCTTTCAACTTCACTTTTCTTGAGAGGCTGCGGGATGGTTTCATTCTTGCTTGTTTTCAAAAATCCTATGCAAGAAGGTGCACCCTGTACCAGGTTGTTTACTTCTTCGTCATAATTTGTGTGAAGAAGCATATAACCTGGGAAAAAGTTTTTCTCTTTGGTTTTCTTTTTTCCAGATCTGATTTCTACAATGGTCTCCGTAGGGATGAGTATCTCATTTATTTTATCCTGAATACCCTGCTCCTCCATTTCCCTGACGAGATATTCTTTCACCTTTTTTTCATGACCGGTGAAAACTCTAACTACGTACCATTCGAAATCATTGTCGGTACTCATTTATGCACTGCCTCCAAAACTGTAAATAGCATCCAATACGGTGCTATAAACCTGATCCACACCAAAAATAAAAGTTGTTACGATAATGGTGAACACGACAACAATAATAGTGTTATCGATAAGCTCTTGTTGATCCGGCCAGGAGACTTTTTTCATCTCTGTCCGTACACCATCTAAAAATTCTTTTATTTTTTGCATGCTTTATTCAACTTAACAATTACCTGACTCTTGTTGTTCATCTCTGCATTAATCCAGAGCTGTCCAATTCTTTGTTGCACGGGCGGAGAGACTCGAACTCCCGACACCTGGTTTTGGAGACCAGTGCTCTGCCAACTGAGCTACGCCCGTAGACAGCAAGAGGTGAGAGCTGATCTCAGCCTCACCCCGTGCTCAAAATATTCGCATTAAGCGCCTATTGGCTTAGTCATTAATTTTGGTTACTACGCCTGCGCCTACGGTACGCCCGCCTTCACGGATCGCAAATCGCAAACCTGTTTCCATCGCAACCGGCTGTATCAGCGATACATCCAGCTTTACATTATCTCCGGGCATCACCATCTCCACTCCGTCCGGCAACTGGCATGAACCCGTTACATCGGTCGTACGGAAGTAAAACTGC